>JACQEW010000385.1 GCA_016200365.1 Nitrospinota bacterium | reverse complement strand
GGGGGATGAAGGGGGATTACCTGTCAGGACATTATACGATTTATTCAGCATGTCATAACTGGTAAACAGGATTAATGTTCTGCCCTGTGTAATATTTAAAATTACCCTTATGGAATCTATTACATCCCTTTTAAATGCCTCTGCCTCCTTTGGATCAGAAACTCCTCTCGGCGTATAAACCATAACATTCTCCCTGTAGTTGAAGGGGGAATCGAGAGACAATTCATCTACATTATAAGCCTTGTGCTTGCCTAAAGGTGAAGCCGACAGGTTATCCAGTCCCAATCTCTCCTTTAAGAAACTGAAATCTCCGTGAATGGAAAGCGTAGCTGAGGTGAGTATTACAGGACTGATATTTTCAAAAATCTGGCTTCTTAATATCGGCGCTATGTCAATCGGTGTGGCGAATAAGCTCCGTCTCCTCCCTTCAATCTCAGCCCAGTAAACATGCTCATGAAATCTCTGTTCTATTATATCGGTTATATCACTTGAAAGAGCGGTGCATCTCTCAATCAACGACAGCACCTCCTTTTCCTCCTCCTCCTTTTTTACCATCCCCAGCACTTACTTGAGTCCATCGCGGAGCTCTGACAGAGGCTCAGGCAGGAGATTCGGCATAAAATTTTTCTCCCGTATCCTTCTTGTAGTCCCTTCCAGCCTTCCAGCTAAAATACTAAAAAACTTATCTCCTGCACTTCTAACACTGCCTGTCAGTGAATCTATTTCAATCGCTGTATAAGGTTCAAGCCATTCCAGTCTTGACATCAGCCCTTTTCTTGTATATGGACTGGCTATGGCGTCGAGAAGATTCTTTAGCCTGTAATTTGAGACCTCGATTCCAAGATAGCCGGCTGCCACATCCTCAAGCTGGTGTGCCTCGTCAAATACCAGACCGTCAAACTTTGGAAGGACATTCCAGCCTGATGCAATATGGGCAAAAAAGAGATGGTGATTTGTAACAAGTATATGAGAGCTTCTTTCGACAGCCTTTGCCTTCTGATAAAAACACTGCTCGTAATAACCGCATTTCCTGCCAAAGCAGATGTCCCCTTCCCTGCATACCTTCTTCCATAGCTTATGCACAGGCTCAAAACCTATATCTGACTTTAATCCGGTTTTTGTCTTGTCTTTCCATTCGTATAGTTTCTTTAAATCTTCCGTCTCATCCAGCTCAAAAAGTCCGTGAGAGCCTGACTGATGAAACCTCCTCAAGCAGAGATAATTTTCGCCGCCGACACAAAGGGCAAAACTAAAATCTATCTTGAGGGCATCCTTTAAAAATGGAATATCTTTATCCACCAATTGATGCTGCAATGCCTTTGTATAGGTAGATATAACCGCCTTTTTATTTTCCTTCTGTGTCCAGAGAATAAAAGGGATGAGATAGGCAAGACTCTTTCCAACTCCTGTCCCTGCCTCAACGATAAGGTGAGTGCTTTCCTCTATTGCATTGCCTACAGCCTCAGCCATCAAGACCTGCTGCTGGCGGTATTCGTAGTTTTTGAGCCTTCCGGAAAGAATGCCCTTTTGAGAAAAAATATTAGATAGGCTTTGTAGGGATGTCATACTCATAAGTCCATTTTCTCATACTTTTGCCTTAACAGGAATTTAAAAAAATTGCTCAAAAAAATCCAAAAAAATCCAAAGTCATTGACACCTATAATGGATTTAGTTATTATTTTTAATGTCTTAAACTATTTAAGGAGATTGGCAGTTGAAAATTAAAGAAATTATTTGGCTCGATGACATCGTTGAAAAACTTATTAGAAAACATAATGTTCAGAAACATGAAGCAAGAGAGATTCTATTCAACAAACCTCATTTTAGATTTGTTGAAAAAGGGCATCGTTATGGAGAGAATGTCTATGCAGCAATGGGACAGACTGACAGCGGTCGTTACCTTATTATTTTCTTTGTTTATAAAACCGATAACCGTGCTTTAATTATATCGGCACGAGATATGACAAAAGCTGAAAGGAGGCTATATGAAAAAACATAAAAGTTCAGTATCACAAGCAACATCTTACAAAGAAATTGGCGAATTTTGGGATACCCATGATTTATCGGATTTTTGGGATAAAACCAAAGAGGCATCCTTTGAGGTTGACATTGAATCTGAGGCTACCTATTACGCTGTTGATAAAATGCTTTCAGAGAAAATTCAGTCTATCGCAAAAAAACGGGGTGTAACCGCTGATACCCTGATTAATCTCTGGGTTCAGGAAAAACTTCAAGAACAAAAGGTATCTTAAACAGGAACAATTCCTGACCATACTTACAGAATCCTATCGGCAGATTCTTTCCCGCATTTTTCACTTGACATAAATTCAAAATTATTTTAGAGTTATGGAAACTAAAAAAACTTTTTTGGTTTCCGTAGAGGTATATGAAAGATAGAATAATAGATGCAGCCGAAAAGAGGTTTTCTCGATATGGCTTCAGAAAAGTCACCGTAGACGATATTGCCTCCGACCTCGGAATAAGCAAGAAGACACTTTACCTGCATTTCAAAGGCAAAGAGGATATAGCGTGGGCTGTCAAGGAAAGGATGCGCAGGGATATTGACAAATTATTGCAAAGGGCAAAGAGGGAAATTCCTGACCCAATAGAGAGGTTTAAAAAGATAATTGCAGAAGTTACCAATAGAGTTTCTGTAATGGGAAGCACTTTCATGTCCGACATTAAAAAAGAGATACCGGATTTATGGAGAGAATGCGAGTCCTTCAGGGAGAAGGAAATCTATAAGTATATAGGAGGCATATTGGAGGAAGGTATAAGAAAGGGAAAGATAAAGAAAGATATAAATACCAAGATTGCTGTAATGGCTTATCTTGGGGCTATACGGATGATAATACAGCCAGAGGTATTAATGGAAAATCAATTTTCCATCGAGGATGCCTTCAATAATATACTCAAGATTTTCTTAGAGGGAATCCAGAAGTGAGGGTATTTATACTTTTTTGCATCTTCTTCCTCCTCTCCCCTTTGGGGAGAGGGGTGGGTGAGGGGGAAGGAAGACCAGAAATGTCAATTGAAGATATAGCCAGAAAAAAGGTTCATCATGGTAAAGATGGAAGATTCCACAATCCTTGGTGTGAGGGTTGCAGGAGGAGTTTCGCTGATTTACTTAAATGGATGGTATTTTCAAAAAATGTTTATAGGGAGGATAAAAAGAAGGAAGTAAGATTTGATGTTGTACTACCAGAATTTGCAAAATTAAATGAGGCATCTAAAGATTATGCAGTCTGGCTGGGACATTCAACAGTATTAATGAAAGTTAATGGTAAAGCAATAATAACAGACCCTGTGTTCTGGGATATAAATTTTCTGTTAAAGAGAAAGACCCCTTTTCCAATCGCGCCAGATAAACTCCCTCAAATAGATTATGTCTTAATCTCTCACGGTCATTATGATCACCTTGACACCGCAAGTATAAAATTTTTAAAAGAGAGATTTAACCCATTCTTTGTATCGGGTCCTGGATATGAGGATTATTTAAACTCTGTCGGTATTTCAAAACATATTGTCCTCGACTGGTTTGAGAGTTACGAGATTGACGGCATTAAAATTAACTCCCTCCCTGTCCAGCACTGGTCAAAGAGGACACCCT
>JACQEW010000384.1 GCA_016200365.1 Nitrospinota bacterium | reverse complement strand
TGGTGAGTGAGATACTGAAAAAACCTTTTCCCTCACTTCCGTTACTTTTTCTTTTGCTCTTATTTTTTTGAATTTATATTAAGGAACAAAAGAAAAACTAAAAAGTCGTTCGAGAAAAGGTTTTTTCAGTATTGTTGATTAAGGAAAAGAAAAGATGGCAAGAAAAGTATCATTGGAAAAAGTAAGGAATATTGGAATAATAGCCCATATAGACGCGGGTAAAACTACAACTACGGAGAGGATATTGTTCTATACAGGCAGGACATATCGTATCGGTGATGTGGATGACGGCACTACTACTATGGACTGGATGGAGCAGGAGCAGGAGAGGGGTATAACCATTACTTCGGCTGCTACCACATGTTCATGGCTGGACAACAGCATAAATATAATTGATACACCGGGGCATGTAGATTTTACCGTAGAGGTGGAAAGGTCATTAAGGGTTCTTGACGGTGCAGTCGGCGTGTTCTGCGCTGTCGGAGGCGTCCAGCCTCAGTCAGAGACGGTGTGGAGACAGGCGGATAGATATAAGGTTCCGAGAATAGCCTTCGTAAATAAAATGGACAGGGTTGGTGCAAACTTCTTTGGATGTGTCGAGCAGATGAAAAATAAGCTTGGGGCGAATCCGGTTCCGATACAAATACCTTATGGCGCTGAAGATAGTTTCGCAGGGGTTATAGACCTTGTAAAGATGAAGGCAATCGTATATGAAGAGCATGAAGCCAAGGGAAGTGTATACCGCGAAATGGATGTTCCAGATGAATATAAAGATAAGGCGATGGAATTGAGAGGAAAACTTGTAGAAGCGGCAGCAGAACATGATGATATATTGATGGAAAAATATCTTGGTGGTGAGGAATTATCGAAGGAGGAGATTGAAACGGGTATAAGGAAGGGAGTTCTGGCGATGAAAATGATCCCTGTTTTATGCGGTGCATCTTTTAAAAATAAGGCTGTCCAGCCCCTCCTCGATGCAATTGTAAAATATCTTCCGTCTCCTGTAGATATTCCATCTATAAAAGGAATGAATCCTCAAACAGAAAAGGAAGATACCCGTAGAGCCGATGATGATGAGCCGTTCTCTGCCCTTGCCTTTAAAATAATGACAGATCCCTTTGTCGGACACCTGACATTTTTCAGGGTTTATTCAGGCGTTCTTACAAGCGGCTCTTATGTTTATAATCCTGTGCGGGATATAAAGGAGAGAATAGGTCGTCTGGTGAAAATGCACGCCAACAAGAGAGAGGATGTAGATGAGGTAAGGGCGGGCGATATCGGGGCTGCTGTAGGATTAAGGAAGACGCTGACCGGAGATACCCTTTGCAGTGAAGATAAGCCGATAGTCCTTGAGGCGATGCAGTTCCCCGAGCCTGTTATATCCGTTGCCATAGAGCCGAAGACAAAGGCAGAGCAGGATAAACTCGGCGAATCTCTCGGAAAGCTGGCGCAGGAAGATCCTACATTTAAAGTAAAGGTTGATGAAGAAACAGGTCAGACGATAATTTCAGGAATGGGAGAGCTTCATCTTGAGATACTGGTAGAAAGATTGAAAAGGGAATTCAGTATAAATGCCAATGTGTCTAAGCCCCAGGTGTCCTACAAAGAGACGATAAAAAAGCTGATAGAATCTGAAGGTAAATTTATCCGACAGTCAGGAGGCAGGGGACAGTATGGTCATGTATGGATTAAGGTTGAGCCTCTCGAGCCGGGCAAGGGATTTGAGTTTGAAAATGAGGTGGTAGGCGGTTCAATACCCAGGGAATATATACCTGCAGTAAAAAAAGGCGTGGGAGAGGCAATGGAAAACGGAGTTTTGGCCGGTTACCCTGTTGTTGATATTAGGGTAACTCTCTTTGACGGTTCATATCATGATGTGGATTCGTCTGAAATGGCTTTTAAGATTGCAGGCTCTATTGCATTCAAGAGCGCCTGCCATAAGGCAAATCCTATTATACTGGAGCCGATAATGGATGTAGAGGTGGTTGTCCCCGATGAATATATGGGAGATGTTATCGGCGATTTGAATTCCAGGAGGGGAAAGATAAATGAGATGGAGCAGAGGGGGAATGCGAGGATAATAAGGGTTTTTGTTCCCCTCTCAGAGATGTTTGGATATGCTACAGATCTTCGCTCGGCAACTCAGGGTAGAGCCACATATACAATGGAATTCGATCATTATGAGGAGGTTCCGAGAACTTTAAGCGAGGAGATTATATCGAAGGCTACCGGAGGGGTAAGGGAAAAGATAGCAGTATAGGAAATGCAAAATGCAAAATGCAAAGTGAAAAATGCAAAATGGAGGAAATAAAATTTTAATTTTGCAATTTGCAATTTGCAATTTGCATTTTAAGGAGGGATGTTTATATGGCAAAGGAGAAATTTGAGAGGACGAAGCCGCATATCAATGTAGGGACGATAGGACATGTGGATCACGGCAAGACGACATTAACCGCAGCGATAACGGAAGTATTATCTAAAAAGGGATTAGCCGAGTATGTGCCGTATGACCAGATAGACAAGGCGCCTGAGGAGAGAGAGAGGGGAATAACCATAAGCATAGCCCATATAGAATACCAGACGGAGAAGAGGCACTATGCGCATGTAGATTGTCCCGGACATGCGGACTATGTAAAGAACATGATAACCGGAGCTGCGCAGATGGACGGAGCGATACTTGTAGTGAGTGCAGCGGATGGACCCATGCCGCAGACGAGA
>JACQEW010000001.1 GCA_016200365.1 Nitrospinota bacterium | reverse complement strand
GGCGCAGAGATTGTCTATCTTATAATGGGCTGAGCTCATTGCAGCCTCCCAGACCTGCCCTTCGTCAATTTCCCCGTCTCCCAGCATTACATAAACCTTCGTAGGTTTCTTATCAAGCCTTGCAGCTAGGGCAATTCCATTAGCTTGAGACAACCCCTGTCCGAGAGACCCTGTGCAGACCTCAACACCCGGAGTTACAGCGCTGTTTGGATGCCCCCTGAGAATGCTCCCTATTCTTCTCAATGTATGAAAATGCTCTATGCCGAAATATCCTGACCGTCCGAGGGCTGCGTAAAGGGCAGGCGCTGCGTGCCCTTTGGACAGGACAAACTTATCCCTGTCTTCCCATTTTGGATTTTTCGGGTCATGCCTCATCTTGTGAAAATAGAGAACTGTTATTATATCTGCGGCTGAAAGGGAGCCTCCCGAATGACCCGACCCTGACTCTACGAGCATGGTGAGTATATCAATCCGCATCTGCCTTGCTATGTTTTTAAGCCGTTCAATATTTGTTTCCATTTGATTATTTCAAACTACCATTTTTTAAAAATCAATGCAAGTTTTTCAAGGTAAAGGAAATTATATATCCACAGATTTCACAGATTTTCACAGATTAAAATCAATAAAATATTTTTAAAATCTATGTTAATCTGTGTAATCTGTGGATTGATTAAGTCTTTGTTCATCATATCAGGGAAGGAGATTATTTATGCGGGTTGCGGTTTATTATAATAACAATGACATAAGAATCGAAGAAAGACCTATTCCAAAAATATCGGGCGGAGAGCTTCTTGTAAAGGTAGCAGCGAGCGGGATATGCGGCAGCGATGTAATGGAATGGTACCGTATTAAGAAGGCTCCTCTTGTGTTGGGACATGAGATTGCCGGCGAGATTGCCGAGGCAGGGGATGGAGTTGCCCGCTCCCTGTTTAAATCATACAGGGACAGGTATAAAAAGGGGGACAGGGTTTTCGTATCCCACCATGTCCCGTGCAATACCTGCCGTTACTGCCTCAACGGAAACCATTCCGTATGCGATACGCTCCGCAAGACGAATTTTGACCCCGGTGGTTTTTCCGAATATATCCGTGTGCCTGAAATCAATGTAGACCGCGGCGTGTTTCTGCTTCCCGATACTGTCTCCTTTGAAGAAGGGTCGTTCATCGAGCCTCTGGCATGCGTCCTGCGTGGATTAAAAAAATCTAACATGAGAGAGGGTCAGAGAGTTCTTATTATAGGCAGCGGTATTTCCGGTCTGTTATTTGTGCAGATGTCTCTCGCACTTGGTGCAGGACGGATTATTGCAGCAGATATTAATGACTACAGATTGAAGGCTGCGGTCAGATTCGGCGCAGATGCAATTATTAATGCAAAAGAAGATGTGCCGTCCAAGCTTAGACAGGTCAACGACGGCTTGCTTGCCGACCTTGTAGTAATCTGCACAGGGGCGCCGGCAGCAATAGCGCAGGCGCTGCAATCGGTAGATAGGGGGGGAACTGTTTTGTTTTTTGCGCCTGCAGAGCCCGGTGTCAATATACAGATTCCGTTATGGGATATATGGCGCAATGGAATAATGATGACAACATCCTATGCAGGGGCGCCGTCGGATATTGCTGCTGCAATCGAGATGCTTGCTGCACGGAGGCTAAATGTTACGGATATGATAACCCATCGCCTGAACCTTACGGAGACAGGACTGGGGTTTCAGCTTGTTGCAAGGGCACAGGATTCCATCAAGGTAATCATCGAACCTAACAAATGAAGAATAAAAACTTAATAGAACGCAGATAACGCTGATTTAACGGATTCTCGCTGATAGTAAAAGCTCAAAGTTCAAAGCTCAAGGCTCAAAGGGGCTTTCAGCTTTGAGCTTTCAGCCTTCAGCTTTTTTTCTAAAAATCTGTGTCAATCCGTATCATCCGTGTCATCCGTGTTCTATTTTATAATTTTCCCGTATGCCAAAAAAATTACAAAACGATAACTGATTTTCTCCGATATTCATTATATTCGTTATTCTCATAGCGGTTTTCACGGCAAGCCTTGTTACAAAGGTGCCGGGCAATATCGCCCTCGGCGTAGGCATTGCTATTGCGGTTTTCGTCGTATCCTTTATCAATATCAACGAAGCCCTTTATATCCTTATATTTGCCATGCTCTTATCTCCTGAATTCGGGGTCGGGGGCGGCGGCGGTGAAGGAGGAATGGAGGCAAAAAGGGCAGTGGCCCTCCGGCTCGAAGACCTTCTGCTTGTCATAATAGGATTTAGCTGGCTTGCAAGAATGGCTGTATATAAGGAGCTCGGATTTTTTCTTAAAACACCGCTGAACAACTATATAAGAAACTATGTAATCGCCTGCGTCGTAGCAACGGCATGGGGAATGATGATGGGAAGGGTAACTTATAAATCCGGTTTTTTCTTTGTGCTTAAATACATCGAATATTTTATTGTCTATTTTATGGCTGTCAATAATATACATGAGAGAAAACAGATAAAAAATTTCGCAATTGCAATGATCGTGAGCTGTGTAATTGTGAGCATTGTCGGCATAGCGCAGATACCTTCAGGCAGGAGGGTCTCTGCGCCCTTTGAAGGCGAGGCGGGCGAGCCGAATACCTTTGGAGGTTATCTCGTTCTTATGCTTTCCATGATAGGGGGATTATTCCTTACCTCTGAATCCGGCAAACAAAAGACTCTTTATATATTCATCTCTATATTGATTATACTGCCTCTTATGTTTACGCTCTCCAGATCGTCATGGATCGCCCTTCTGCCAATGTATATAGTATTGATTATTTACAGCGAGAAAAAGAAGCTCCTTATTGCCGGTCTTGTTTTAATGCTCTCATTCGGTCCATTCCTTTTGCCCAAAAATGTAGCCCAGAGGGTACTCGCAACTACTCAACAGCAGATACAGAAGGGGCAGAAAAAAATAGGGGGAATGAGGATAGATACCTCAGCATCTGCAAGGATAGAGAGCTGGCAGGAGGCGCTGTCGGATTTTACGGAGCATCCTATTCTTGGTTATGGAGTTACCGGATACCGGTTTCTCGACGCCCAGTATCCAAAGGTTTTAGTAGATACCGGGATTTTAGGATTCGCTGCCTTTGCAATGATGTTAATCGCATTGGTAAGACAGGGTATTCATTCCTTTCATACAGTAACCGACAGATTCTATAAGGGGCTGTCTATAGGATTTATAGCCGGCACGGCAGCTATGATAGCCCATGGGATCGGGTCAAATACCTTTATCATAGTCCGCATCATGGAGCCGTATTGGTTCTTTGCTGCTATGGTTATCCTCCTGCCGACCATCGAGGCTGAAGAAAAACATTTGGTGCATAAAATAGAGGAAGAACACATAACAGAATTATTGAGCGAAGAGGAGGAAGCCAAGATAAAGACTGTTGATAAAGGAACTACACTGGCAGAATTGATAACAAAGGAATAAAAAGATTTACGATTTACAATTTTAGATTTACAATTTCAATCCAAATCGTAAATCGTAAATCGTAAATTGTAAATGAATATCCTTTTTCTCTCAAAAGAGTATCCCCCTGAAACAGGATGGGGAGGAATCGGGACTTATGTCTACAATATTGCCCATGCCCTTTCCGAGAGGGGGCATACCATTTATATCATCTCTCTATCATATAAGTCTTCTCCTGAATATAAAGAGCAAAGAATCGGAAAAGGAAGTATTCATATCCATCGTATTAGACCTGTAAGGTTTCCCACCCCTGTTTTAAATCGCCTATTTTTTAAAAGTCTTGAAATTATAAAATTTAATATCGCTGTCATCTTAAAAATAAGAGAGCTTCTTAAAACCGAGAGTTTCGATATAATTGAATCGCCTGAATGGAGGTCAGAGGCGTTTCTGCTTTCCTTTCTAAAACTCAGGGGAATTCCTCTTGTTATAAAATGCCACAGTCCAAGTATTCTGCTGAACGAGATTTATAATCCCCCCTCCCCCCCCCTTACGACCTCCCCTTCCCCTCCTTCAAAAGGAGGGGATAAAGGGGAGGTCAAAGGGGGGATGGGGGGGTTGGATTCAAGATTTGTAGACTGGATGGAAAGGACAGCAGCTCGTAATGCCGATTTGGTGGCGTCGCCGAGCAAAAATCTCGCTGGCATCATATCGGAAAAAATGGGGATAAAGAGAGAAGGTATCAGGATAATACCTAACCCATTAGATACTGAAACATTTTCTCCAATCCCCCTTAATAAAGGGGGTGAGGTGGTTATTTCCCTTGCCCCTTGCCCCCCCTGCTTACTGCCTGCAGGGGCAGGCTTGCCCCTTGCCCCTTTTAAAGTCCTTTTTGTTGGACGGCTCGACAGGTTAAAGGGTGCGCATATTTTTGCAGAGGCAATACCCATTATATTGAGAGATGTGCATGACGCATCCTTTGTTATGGTCGGCAGGGATACCAATACTGGTCCTGACAATTCTTCTATGGAATCTTACATTAAAAATATTATACCTCAAGAAATTCAAAACAGGGTTATATTTACTGGAAATGTAGAAAGAACCGCTCTCGTTGATTATTACAGGGAAAGCGATGTCTGTGTTGTTCCTTCCTTTTATGAAAACTTTCCCAATACCGTTCTGGAGGCGATGTCCTGTGGAAAGGCTGTTGTTGCAAGCAATACAGGTGGGATACCTGAAGTGATTGAAGACGGAGTATCGGGGCTATTGGCAAAGACAGGGGATGCCCGCGATTTTGCGGAAAAGATAATAGGGCTTTTAGAAGACGATACATTACGAGAGAATATGGGGGCTAATGCGAGAAAAAGGATTGAGGAGAGATACGCTAAAAATGTGGTGGCAAGAGAGGTGGAAAATGTATACCGGGAGCTGATATATGATAAAAGCCGAATTTCTTCTTAAAAAGGGAGCATCGGCAGAATGGATAGAATATGTCAGGGGCAGATGTGCCGTTGATATGAGAGATCATTATTTTTTCTGGGAGGCTTATCAACTGCTGGATTTGCTTGAGAAATCGGGTGCGTTCCCACGCGGGGCATGGGAACGAGTAAAGGGATTAAAAATATTGGATGCAGGCTGCGGTTTTGGCGTTGTTGACTGTCTCCTCATAATGATGGGAGGGGATTTGACACTTTTAGATTATGATATCGAATACCTTAATAAATCGAGAGATGCCTTTCGTAACTTGCAGCTTGCAACTCATTAAAGGCGATATATTTAAAATGCCGTTCAAAGATGAGAAGTTCGATGTGGTGTGGAACGGCGGTGTTATAGAGCATTTCGAGAATCCGTCCGAGATAATAAGAAAAATGGCTGTGCTGACAAGACCCGGAGGCTGTGTGTTTGTATCCGTCCCAGCGCTATT
>JACQEW010000393.1 GCA_016200365.1 Nitrospinota bacterium | reverse complement strand
TAGACGATACATATTTGCCGTAGGTCCGCCGAGGTCGGATACAACACCCGTAAAACCCTTCAATTTTTTCAGTCCTTCAATTTCTTTTAATATCGCCTTCTCGCTTCTATACTGGATAATCCTCCCCTGATGCTCTGTAAGCGAGCAGAATGTGCACCCGCCAAAACAGCCCCTCTGAATGGTGATGGAAAATTTAACCATCTCAAGGGCAGGTATCTTCTCCTTATAGGATGGATGGGGCTCTTTTTGAAAAGGGAGGCTGTAAATCCTGTCCATATCTTCTGAGCTTAATGGAAGGGACGGCGGATTCACCTTTACATACCTGTTGCCGTGCTTTTGATACAATATCCTTGCATTAAATGGATTGCTCTCGAGGTGAAATATCCGCGATGCCTTTGCATAAGACATCTTATCCTTCATTACATCTTCATAAGATGGAAGGATAATATGTTCCTTATTGCCAACAGCGGATGTTACCGCCACAGTCCCCCTTACATCATTTATATTTGAAATATCCTCTCCCGACGAGAGTCTTTTTGCAACCTCCTCTATAGGTTTTTCCCCCATTCCGAAGACGAGCAGATCCGCCCTTGAATCAACAAGTATTGACCTTCTTACTTTATTATCCCAGTAGTCGTAATGGGCAAGCCTTCTCAGAGATGCCTCTATTCCACCGATAATTATAGGAACATCGGGATACGCCTCTCTAACCCTGTTTGCATAAACAATCGTTGCCCTATCGGGTCTGAGTCCAGCCTTGCCATCAGGAGAATAGGCATCATCCCTCCTCGGCTTTTTATGTGCAGTATAATGGTTGAGCATGGAGTCCATAGCGCCCGAAGATATTCCAAAAAAAAGCTTAGGTCTTCCAAGTTTCATAAAATCATTTTTATCCCTCCAATCTGGCTGGGCAATGATGCCAACCCTGCAGCCGAGGGACTCCAAATACCTGCCGATAAGAGGCACTCCAAAGGATGGATGGTCTATATACGCATCCCCGCCGATAAGGATTATATCCAACTCATCCCATCCCCTGCCCTTCGCCTCCTCGATGCTCATGGGAAGGAAATTTTGTTTATTCATGTTCTCCACTTCTCCAATTTCTCCATTCTCCTTAATCTTTTTCTTTTGTTTTTATGTTATAATTATATTTTACATGAGAAATTATATCATAAAGAGGCTCATCCTGTTTTTTCCCGTAGTCATAGGAGTGATGACCCTCGTATTTTTCATAATACATCTTGTCCCCGGCGACCCTGTAGAGCTGATGCTCGGAGAGAATGCACTGATTTCAGATAAAGAAAATCTAAGAAAAGACCTCGGACTCGACCAGCCCATCATAGAACAATACTATGCCTTTATCTCAAATGCCTTCAAAGGTGATTTGGGAAGGACGATTCACTCGCAGCAGCCTGTTACTTCGGTCATCATGGAGAGATTGCCGGCAACAGCAGAGCTGGCGGTATGTGCCATTTTTGCAGCAGTAATAATCTCCATACCTCTCGGTATTCTTGCCGCTTACAAGCAACATTCTCTATTTGACAACGGCTCGATGTTTATCTCGCTTCTCGGCATCTCGATACCGAATTTCTGGCTTGGTCCCCTCTTGATAATTTTCTTCTCTATAGAGCTCGGCTGGCTGCCTGTATCAGGCAGAGGAGGTATTGCTCACCTCATTCTTCCATCCCTGACATTGGGGACTTCCCTGTCGGCAATACTTACCCGCATGACCCGCTCAAGCATGTTAGATTGCCTGAAAGAAGAATATGTAACCACAGCGCGGGCAAAGGGATTGAGAGAGAAGGCGGTTATAGCAAAACATGCCCTATCCAATGCAATGATACCCATTATTACCATCGTCGGACTTCAATCAGGCGCCTTGCTTTCAGGGGCAATAATCACAGAGACTATATTTTCATGGCCCGGCATAGGAAGGCTCACTATACAGGCGATAAACACAAGAGACTATCCATTGCTTCAAGGGTGTGTGCTTATTATCGCCCTAAGCTATGTCGTAGTAAATCTAATTACAGATATACTTTACGCATACTTCGACCCGAGGATAAAGTATGAATAAAAGCTCAAAGCTAAAAGCTCAAAGCTCAAAGTTAATATTTATTGGAGGGTTGATAATCGCTTCACTTATACTAACTGCCGTTTTTGCTCCTCTAATTGCTCCTTACGACCCAAAGGAGCAGAATTTATACGAGGGATTAAATCCCCCTGATTATAATCATCTCTTTGGCAAAGACAGGCTTGGCAGGGATATTTTAAGCCGGGTAATATACGGCTCCCGCATATCCCTGCTTGTGGGAATAACGGTAGTCGGAGTATCTTCTCTCATCGGCATTATTGTCGGCTCTATTTCCGGCTATATCGGCGGAAAGACAGATGAAATTATTATGAGGCTCTGCGATATAGTCCTTGCATTTCCGGGGATACTCCTTGCCATAGCCATCATGGCTGTCCTCGGACCTAATCTAAATAATGTCCTTATTGCCTTATGTGCAATCGGATGGGTTGGTTATGCACGGTTGATTAGAGGACAGATACTCTCTTTACGGGAGAGGGAATTTGTATTGGCTGTAGATGCACTGGGCGGGAGCTCATCACGGATAATAATAAGACATCTTCTGCCGAACATACTATCGCCTATAATTGTAGAGGCGACATTTGGAATGGCAGTCGCCATCACCGCCGAGGCAGGCTTAAGCTTCCTCGGACTGGGAGTCCAGCCTCCTCAACCCAGTTGGGGCTCGATGCTGAATGAAGGCAGGCAGTTTCTCTTAATTGCACCGCATCTAACCGTTTTTCCGGGACTAGCGATAATGCTCACGGTATTGAGCTTCAATTTCCTGGGGGATGGGATAAGGGATATGATGGATGTAAAAAATGGTCGGGGTGAGAGGATTTGAACCTCCGACCTTTCGGTCCCGAACCGAACGCTCTACCAAGCTGAGCCACACCCCGGATACTTAAATTATTTTTTATAATAATCTTTTTTTCTAAATGTTTCAACAACGAAAAATTTATCTATCCAATATCTCTCTAACCTTTCTCAAAAGCTCGTCCTGCGAAGCAGGTTTTGAGATGAAGCTCAGCCCTTTTTCAAGAATGCCCCTCCTATACATAATATCTGCAGTATAACCGCTTGTAAAAAGCGTCTTCATATCAGGTCTTATCTTTTTTATCGCTTCATAGACCTCTTTGCCGTTCTTCTTGGGCATTATCACATCGAGTATGAGAAGCTGAAACCTGTCTTTGTCTTCTTTAAACACCTTTATCGCATCTT
>JACQEW010000389.1 GCA_016200365.1 Nitrospinota bacterium | reverse complement strand
TTATGCCATGTTCAATTCACCCCTAAATACTTTCCCCATTACATCCATCCTCTTCTGTTCTTTTATAGTCAAGGTTATATCTTCCATAACCTGACATTTTATCGTTGCTATTAACACCTGTCATTTTTACTTTGCTAACACACAGCCCCGCATTAGGCGTATTAAAATAAGGGAGTATATGGTATAATGATTTTGCGCTTCGAATGGAATAAAGTAAAAGCAGAGGAAAACCTTAAAAAGCACAATGTCTCATTTGACGAAGCGAGCACAGTTTTTCAGGATACTCTTGCCTGTATATTTTACGATGGGGTGCATTCGGTAGGTGAGATGAGAGAGATAATTATTGGTCATTCCATAATTGGACGTTTACTTATTATCTCTTTTACCGAAAAGGCGAAAAATATTGTTCGAATCATCAGTGCCCGTCAGGTAACTCGAAGAGAGAAGAGAGAATATGAAGAAAATCGTAACATCTAAGACAAGGTCGTTTCATGAAGATGATCTCCGACCAGAGTATCATTTTGATTATCGTAAGGCGAAGCCAAATCGTTTTGCTGGGAAATCGTCAGAAGAGCGGGTTGTAGTGGTACTTGACGGTGATATAGCAAAGGTATTTCGTACGCCGGAATCAGTTAAAATGGTACTCCGTGCATTGATAGAAAGCATGCCTATAAGGAGCCAGAGCAATCGATCTTCAAGACAGACGAAGCCTTGATAAAAGGAGCACCGAACAAGGACATGCACCTGACGGATGCTTCTGTCATGCGGTTTACAGAACAAACCGTACGCCAGCCCGCCTATGGCGGACGCACCCGCAGGTGATGCCCACCGTTAGCCTCCAAAGGAGAGATCAAGTGGAATTCCCAATTCCCAATAAAAAACATAAAAATAAAATTCCTTAATTAGAAATTCGGGGCACCCACAAAAGTGGGTTGTAGAAATTAGAAATTTAACTCACCTCTATCAATTCATACTCTCTCGATCCGAGCCCTATCTCCTCGCCATATTTAAGCTGTACTGTCCAATCAATTTCAGGATAAACCCCTCTGAATTTATCCTCGCCCGGTTCAAAATTATTTTTGAGCTTGGAATCTCTGTTACCTGTTTGTTTATTGATTAAATCCGCGGCTGCCTGGTCTATTGCCACAGGATCCTTTGATGCGAGTATCCCTATGTCTCCCACGACAGGCGTATCGCTGGCAGGATAGCAGTCGCAGGCAGGGCTTATCTGTGTCAGGAATGATATAAAGATATATTTACCCTTCTTATTCTGCAGCGCTGCATAGACATGCTCGACCATTTTTTCCTGCATGCTTGCGGTATCTGCATCCCATTTTATCTTAATAGCGCCGTCCCTGCACGGCAATATGCACTCGCCGCAGCCTATACAAATCTCTGAGACTATCTTCACCTTTAGCTTGCCTTCGCTCGCTACAGGCTTTTCCACTTTTATAATTGCACCGTCTACAGGGCACCACTGTATACACCTCATACACCCTGTGCATTTATCTACGGCGACAAAAGGTTTGACATTTGAATGCTGATTCAGTTTTCCTTTCAATGAGGCGCAGCCCATACCTATATTTTTAATGACGCCGCCGATACCGCTTAATTCGTGGCATTTGACATGGGTTACTGCAATTAAAGAATCGGCATTATAAATCTCGGATGCAATATCAACCTCCTGATACCATTTCCTGTCAATCCTTACCATTTCGTATGATTTTCCTCTCAGTCCGTCGGCTATAATTATTGGTGCATTGACTACTGAGTAGTCAAAACCGTTTCCTAGGGCAGTCTCTATGTGTGATACCGATTCCTTTCTTGAGCCGGCATACAGGGTATTCGTATCGGCGAGAAAAGGTTTTCCGCCGAATTCCCTGATTTTGTCAACAATTTTCCGTAGGTATATCGGTTTTACATAAGAGGTGTTCCCTTTTTCTCCAAAATGCAGCTTCACTGCCACAAGGTCACCGGGGGCAATACTATTTTTCATCTCCGCCTTTAAGACGAGCCTGTCAATTTTTTTGAATATATTCTGCTGCGGAGTTGTTCTTAAATTTGTAAAAAAAACCTTACTTTTCATCTGAAAATCCTTTTTTAACGCAAAGTCGCAAAGGTTTAAAATAAAGAAGCAAAGAAAGATAAAGAATAAAAAAGCTTAGCGTCTTTGTTTACTTCTTTGCGTCTTTGCGTTAATATTTTCATCATCCTTTGTGAGCCGAAGGCTCATGAGTGTTTCATATCCTCACGCCCTTGGGTGATGTTTATCGTAAATCTCCTTTAATCTTTCCCTTACCACATGGGTATATATCTGTGTCGTGGATATATCCGCATGACCAAGCATCTGCTGGACAGACCTCAAATCAGCGCCCCTTTCAAGCAGGTGGGTGGCAAATGAATGCCTCAAAGTATGGGGGCTTATGTCTTTTTTTATACCTGCCAGCAGTGCGTATTTCTTTATTATCTTCCAGAATCCCTGACGGGTCATCTTTTCTCCAAAACGATTAACAAAGAGGTCGTCCCCTCCCCTCCCCTTTACTAATATATGTCTCGATTCTTCAAGATACCTCTTTAGTTTTTCCTGTGCAGACCTGCCGAGCGGGACAACTCTCTCTTTAGAACCCTTGCCAAAGGTTATTATATAACCCCGCTCCATATTAACATCATTAATTTTAAGTGATATTAATTCCGATACCCTCAAACCTGTCGCATATAACAGCTCAAGCATCGCTATATCCCTTATTCCAAGATTATCATTTAAATCCGGCTGTAAAAGCAGCCTATCAACTTCTTCCAGTGTAAGAAAATCGGGAAGATGCCTCAAGAGCCGCGGAGATTCGATGTTTTCGGTCGGGTTAATATCAATAATCTCTTCGAGCATAAGAAATTTGTAGAAAACCTTTATGGATACAAGATGCCTTGCCAGAGATGCAGAGGAAAACCCTTTCTCTCTTAAATGCAAGAGATAGGCGATTATTCCTTTCTGTTCCACCCTGCTGAATTCATCAATGCTCGCTATAGCTCGTGTCTCACTTTTTATGAATTTCAGGAATTTTACAATATCCCTCTGATATGACTCGATAGTATTCCGAGAATACCCTTTCTCTATAGTAATGTAATTAACAAATTCATTAACGAGAGACTTCATAAGTAAGATACAAGTTGCATGATGCAAGATGCAAGGAACAAAAACTTAACTTAACGCAAAGCTGCAAAGATTAAAATAAAGACGCAAAGGGGGCAAAGAATTAAACCATTTTTATTCTTTGCGTCTTTGCGATTTTCTTTGCGACTTTGCGTTAAATAAGTGTATTTTATAATTTCCTATCCCCGAACAAATGGATTATACTCTTTCTCCTCCCCTATTGTAGAGGATGGTCCGTGCCCGGGAAATACCTTTACCTTGTCATCCAATACCATCAACCTGGTTTTAATCGAGCTTATAAGGTCGCTGTGAGAGCCTCCGGGGAGGTCGCTCCTGCCAACCGAGCCTGCAAACAGGGTATCACCTGTAAATAAGAAACCATTATACAAAAGGCATATCCCGCCCGGAGAGTGTCCCGGTGTATGAATAACCCTAAAGCTCACATCAGGGCATATCTCTATTATATCCCCGTCAGAAAGCAATCTATCTGCCTTTGGCGAAGGGCTGACTCCGTAAAAGGCTGCCATCTCCCTATTTGCTTCAGATGTTAAAAAGTCCGAGTCTCCTTTGTGAATGAGCAGCGGTGCGTCTGATGACTCTTTTATTTTTCCATTCGCACCTACATGGTCGGCATGGGCATGGGTGTTGATGATATAAGTGATTTTAAACCCTTTGCTCTTTATAAAGTCAAGAATCGTCTTTGAATTGTCGCCGGGGTCAATAACCGCTGCACTGCCATGGGACTCACAGCCTACAATATAACAATTTACATCCAATGCACCAACAACAATTGTCTCGAAAATCAACTCATTGTTCATAGCTGATAGTTCATAGTTTTTTGACCATGAGCTATCAGCTATGAGCTATCAGCTTTTTATAAGGATACATTCAGCAAGGATTCATGTCAAATAAATCTTAACCCGAACAAATCGGAAAAGGTTATAATAGCGAAGAAACTTTCCCCTCACTTCCGTTAATTTTTCTTTTGCTCTATTTTTAGAATGTTGCGGAACAAAAGAAAAATGCGGTGTAAGAAAAAGTTTTTATAATCCACCGGAAAAAGTCGTTCGAGGAAAGTTTCTTCGCTTGCAAAATTTTCTTGCCATTTTGCGTAGAATTTTATTCATAAGTTATTAACCTCTTGACCCCGGACCCTTGACCCTGTATTATATTGGTATGAACACAAGTGTATTTTACGCATTACTTGCCTTCAGCGCTTTAATTGGCGGTCTCGCGCTTCTTATAATAATTTTAAAACCCTTAATCTTTCCGCTGCTGTGGGCAATTCTCATAGGAATGGCAGCACAGCCGCTCCACCACCGCATCAAAAAAAGAATAAAGGGGGATATCCTGTCTGCACTTGTTACTACTGCCCTTTTAACCCTGATTATACTATTGCCGTTTATTGTTCTCTTAGAGATGCTGTCCATCGAGGCAATACAAACTTACAATATCTTTCAGGAATGGTTTGAGAAAGGCATATATCCCCCTCTTGAATTGTTTAAAAGCTACCCGCTCGGCAAAACCATCTGGCAAAATATGAATTACTTTCTCTCTAATTTCGGAACTACCACAAAGACTATCTTGCTTTCATTGAGTAAACGGATTGCAGAGTTTGTTCTTGAGCATTCGGGCGAGGTAATCAAAAACATTTTTATTTTTATCATAAAGTTCGTATTTATGGTGATTGCCATGTTTTTCCTTTTTAAAGACGGCGAGAAATGGGGGCGCACCATATTGGATATAATTCCGCTCAAGAAAGAGGAGATAGAAATACTAAGGAATAAATTCCACCAGATGATTTATGCTGTCTTCTATGGAATACTCCTTACAAGTCTTGCCCAGGGGATGCTCGCTGGAATTGGTTATGCAGTGGCAGGCGTTGCCTCTCCTGTCCTTTTGGGCGCTGTCACTGCCATTTCTTCCATAGTGCCTATCATAGGAACGACAACAATCTGGGTTCCGGTAGTGGGCTATTTATTCTTATCGGGGGATATAAGTCATGCAATTGCATTAGGACTCTGGTGCCTTTTGGTCGTCGGCACAATTGATAATATGATTCGTCCTATCTTCATAAGCGGTCACTCGAAAACTCCTCTGTTTCTAACCATACTTGGCGTTTTTGGCGGACTGACAGCCTTTGGTTTTATCGGTATTATACTCGGTCCTCTTATATTGGTAATATGCTCTACACTATTTCAGTTCTATTTGATTGAATACAGGCATAAAACATAAAAATTTTTAGCCACAGATGGACGCAGATAAACACAGATTAGGAAGATTGAGAAAACAAAAACCTAAGAAAATTATTTTTTTCTGCCTTTTTTATCTGTGTATATCTGTGAAAATCTGTGGCTAATTTTTTATAATTTGCATGCATAAATAAATTTATTTGACATAACTGTCATAGCAAAGTCAATATGTCATGTTAACAGCAAAGTAAAAATGTCAGGGTAGTA
>JACQEW010000398.1 GCA_016200365.1 Nitrospinota bacterium | reverse complement strand
TTTCCCAACAGATGGGCTGCCTGTAAAAGAAATCATAGCCAAATCCCGACTCTCCACTAACCACTCTCCAACTGTTGACCCGCCGCCAAACACGATGTTCAAAGCGCCGTTTGGAAGTCCTGCATCTGTCATTATCTCGCCAAGTTTAATAGCTGTTAAGGGTGTATAGCTTGCCGGCTTTAAAATTACCGAATTACCTGCGGCAATTGCAGGGGCTATTTTATGGGCAACTAAGTTTAAGGGGAAATTGAAGGGTGTAATAGCGCCGATGATTCCTATAGGAAAGGGCTGATAAAAGGCGAACCTTTTTTCAGAATTTGGCGAGGCATCCATCGGTATAGTCTCTCCGTGAATCTGTTTTGACTCCTCTGCTGCAAATTGAAAGGTCTGTATTGACCGCTCTGCTTCGGCTAAAGAATATTTAATCGCCTTCCCTGATTCTCTTGTTATTAATTCTGAAATCTCCTGTTTCTTCTCTGCAATAAGTTTTGATGTATTGGAGAGTATAGCCGACCTCTTGTGGGCAGGCATTTCAGACATGATTGCAAAGGCATTTTTTGATGATACTATAGCATCTTCAACATCCATTTTTGATGACAGAGGCACATTTCCCAAAAGACTGCTGTCATAAGGATTTCTTACCTCAAAATGCTCTTTACCCTCTCTCCATTCACCATTTATAAGCATCTTTAGCCTCTATTCCTCCTCTCCCATTGCCCCTATCTTCCCTCTTCCCTGCATCCTGAGCCTGTCGAAGGATGGGGTGAGGGTAGTGAGGGTAAAACCGCTTGACAGCAATAAAATATAGTATATATTAAAGGCTTAATAAAAGAAAGATTCGGAAGTTAAACGAATCTTTCAGAGGATTGAAAAATGGTTATAAGCAATATTTCCCCAAAGTTTTTATCACTCGAATTTCATACAAATTTGCAGGTGTTTCAATTGTCGGTATGGTGATTGTGAATTTAGTCATCTTGTTTGGATGGATTTCCCGCTGGTAATTATGAAATAATGAGATAGAATAAATGTATAGGAGTTTTAGTGGTGAGATTGCTTCGCCCTTCGACAAGCTCATGGCTCGCAATGACACAGAAAGCAGAAGTGTCATTGCGAGGAGCGTAAGCGACGAAGCAATCTAATTCAAAGGAGGGATTTTTATGGATGAGAGAGAGATGGAGGTAGTGCCTGGGCTGGCAGGGATTCCAGCAGCAGAGTCGGCAATCAGCTTTATTGACGGCGAGAAGGGGATACTTGAGTATCGGGGTATTCCTGTTGAAGTTCTTGCAGAAAAGAGCAGTTTTCTGGAGACGAGCTATCTGCTTATTTTCGGGAAATTTCCAACAGCAGAGGAGTTCGGGAAATTTAAAAACGATATTACATTTCACAGCCGCCTCAAGCTAAAAATTTTAAGGATGATGGAGTATCTCCCTGAAAACGGTCATCCTATGGAATATTTGCAGTCCATAACCTCTGCAATGGGTATGTATTACCCTGCAAGGGATGTCCTCGACGAAGAAGTCCGCTACTGGTCAATTATAAGGCTGATTTCAAAGCTCCCCACCATAGTAGCCTCGTCCCACAGGCTCAGGCATGGTGATGCACCTATACAGCCTAATAATGACCTCTCCTTTGCTGCAAATTTTTATTACATGCTATTTGAAAAAATGCCTGACCCTCTTACAGAAAAGATACTGGATGTAATATTCATACTCCATGCAGACCACACCATGAATGCCTCTACCTTCAGCGCCAGAGTGGTCGGCTCCACACTCGCTGACCCTTATACAATTATCTCGTCTGCCATAGGGACATTGAGCGGCCCCTTACACGGTGGTGCGAATGAAGAAGTCATACACATGATCGAGGAGATAGGATCCAAAGAGAAGGCGAGACCATATATAGAGCAGAAGCTGGAGAAAAAGGATAAGATAATGGGTGTGGGGCATAGGATTTATAAGACAAAAGACCCGAGGTCAACGATACTTCAGTCCGTTGCACATCAATTGTTTAAAGATTCAAAAAAGGTGAAAATTCTCGAGATTGCAGAGGAAGTAGAGAAGGTTGTTCATGAAAAGCTGAGCCATAAAAAAATATTCCCCAATGTGGACTTCTATTCAGGGATTGTATTTCAGGGACTGGGGATCCCGACCGAGCTATTTACCCCCATATTTGCCATGGGGAGGGTAACAGGCTGGCTTGCCCACTGGCTCGAGCAGTTGAAGACAAATAGAATCTACCGTCCCGACCAGAAATACATAGGACATCATAACCAGCCTTATATACCGATTGAGGAAAGGAAATAGAAAAGGTTATAGGTGATGGGTTATAGGTTATAGGTTTTTGCCCATTGCCCATTGCCCATTGCCTATTACATGAACAAACCATTCCTTCACAAAGTATTGGACTGTATCGGGAAATATAAGATGACAGCAGAAGGGGATACAGTTATTGTTGGAGTATCCGGCGGTATAGATTCTATAACTCTTTTATATTCCCTCCATTTTTTACAGGATGAGATCAAATGTAATCTAATTGCAGCCCATGCAAATCACGGGCTTAGGGGTGAGCAGTCTGACAAAGAGGCTGAGTTTGTTAGGAAAATTGCAAGTGAGCTCAAATTGCCTTATGTGGTCGAGAAACTCGATGTTTTAGGATATATGAATGAAAAAGGCTTATCCAAACAGGCTGCGGCAAGGGAGCTGAGATATGATTTTTTTGAAAGGGCTGCAAAACAATATTCTGCAAATAAGATAGCATTAGGGCATACTGCCGATGACCAGGCAGAGACGGTTTTGATGAGGCTTTTAAGAGGGTCGGGTATGAAAGGGATTGGAGGGATAAGGGCTGTGAGGGCTTGTAGTGAGCGAAGCGAATCTAATAAAATAATCCGTCCTCTTATAGAAATCGGCAGGGATGAAATAACTGAATTTGCCGTAGAAAAAGGCTTGAGATATGTGGAAGACCCATCGAATCTTGAGCAATATTATCTCCGCAATAAGATTCGGCTCAATCTTATACCGCTCTTGAAGCAGGAGTATAACCCGAACATTATAGTGCAATTAAAGGAAAGTGCGGAGATTATAAGAGATGAGGATGATTTTCTCGAAGATTACTGTTCGTCTATGCTTTCTGACCCTACCTATCCCCCCCTTTGTAAGGGGGGGGGCGGGGGGGTAGAGATAGATGCAGCAAAGTTGAAAGGACTTTACATTGCCATCCAGAGGAGGATTATAAGGATTGCATTAAAGAAGTTGAAAGGGGAGTTACTTAAAATCTCTGCTGTGCATGTAGAGGATATACTGAATTTAATTAACAAAGGCGCTTCCGGTAAGACATTATGCCTGCCGGATGATATTCAGGTTATTTATGAGTATGGCAGGTTGAAGATTAAGAGGCAAGAGGCAAGAGGCAAGAGGCAAGAGGTTGCGATTAAATTTGATATACCTCTTAAAGTGCATGGTGAAACCATTTTATCTATGCCTCCATATAAATTTAAAACAGAGATAATCGGCACTGAAGAATTTTACAGAGATTCTTCAGTCGCGGAGTTTACACTGAACGAAGTAAATGTGCTCTTTCAGAATGACACTACCTCCCCTCACCCCTCATTACAAAGGAGGGGAATAAGGGGAGGTCATTCCGACCCTGAGCGAAGTGAAGGGGAAGAATCTAAATACACAGCATTTTTTGACATGGATAAGTTTAAAGGGGAGCTGCGGGTGAGAAACAGGGTTTCGGGAGATATTTTTCATCCATCGGAAATGAAAGGCTCAAAGAAGCTAAAGGAATTTTTTATTGACGAGAAGATACCGAGGGGGGAGCGGGATAGTATCCCGTTGATTATTTCCGGCAATACCATAGTGTGGATAGTTGGGAAGAGGGTAGGGGAGTATGGAAAGGTTGACAGAGATACAAAGAAGATATTAAAGATTGAAGCTATTGCATTTTCAAAGGGAAGCGATTAATATGTTTTCAGGGAATACTCTATGCTGCGCTTCATTAGTGTGTGGTGAAAAATGACATTTTTTTCACTTCCGTTATTTTTTCTTTTGCTCTATTTCTTAGCATGCTGTGGAACAAAAGAAAAAATAAAAAGTCGTTCAAAAAAGTCATTTTTCACCAGAAACTTATTAAGAATCTTTCTGCATTTAAAGTTTTGAAATTTGAAATTTATGAACAACCCTCTGATAGGTATAACATGCGACTATGAGGAAATTAATGGGCAGCCATCCTTTTTTATAAAGAAAAGTTATGTTGCTGCTGTAGAGGATGCAGGAGGTATACCGCTTTTATTATGTCCTACCAGGAGTGAAGCTGCAATATCCAGATTTATAAGCCTTATAGACGGACTCCTCATCTCAGGCGGTGGATTTGATATTGACCCTAAGTTTTATGGCGAAAAACCCCATCCTAAGCTTGGGAAGACAATCCCCGAGAGGACAGATTTTGAGTTCGAGTTATTAAAATCAGCAGTGAAAAAAAAGATGCCTGTCCTGGGTATATGCGGGGGGCATCAGCTTATAAATGTATATTTCGGCGGCACACTTTATCAGGATATACAATCTCAGCATAAGGGCGCTGTGAATCATAAACAGTCAATCCCTTCCGATAAACCTCATCATGGTATAAAAATTTATCCTTCCACAAGGCTCTCTAATATAATTGGTGCAGATTCCATCATGGTAAACAGCACACATCATCAGTCAATTAAAAAGGCAGCCGATAGGTTTAAGACAAGTGCAGTTGCGGAGGATGGGATAATCGAGGCTATTGAATATAATGGTAAAGCCTTTATCATGGGAGTCCAATGGCATCCTGAAAATCTTTGTCATAATGAGCCTCGTTTTAAAAAGATTTTTATTGAGTTTATGGCGGAATCAAAAAAGTTCGGTTTAAGAAAGAGCCGTATCTAAAAACTTACAACAGTATAAATAATCATACACCAATCAGACCGCTTTCCTTTTGCTCCCCATTGTTTTTTAAATGGTTATAATCCTCCATATTAAAGGCACGATAATTGCTGTTTTATTAGGTTAAGAGGATATAAAAAACTGTCCTCTTATTAACCTCCTCCTTTTCTCAGGGGAGATGACTCTCTCCCCTGAGAAAAAACTTTCAGGAGATATAAAATGACAGACAGATATTATTTGATGTTTTCAGACGATATTGCAGGAAGGTTCAGGCAGTTAAGTCTGCCCAAAAATATTGCAAAGGGATTTTTTGTCTTGATCGGAATAGTTCTTGTTATATCGGTCTTTTTATTCTATCGTCACATAAAATTAAGCACGGAGGTAATTGAGCTGGAGGGTTTAAGAAAGGAGACGAGGGAGCAGAGACTCCAGATACAGCAGTTTGTTCAGAAGGTTAAGGACTTCGAGCAGCAGATTACAAGACTTGAGAGGTTTGACAGGAAGCTGAGGGTAATAACCTCATTGGAAGGGAGCGGGGTATCGGAACAGAAATGGGGTATGGGAGGACCTGATTATAGAGAGATTGATCTGTATACATCAATAATGCCTGACGAAGGTGGAAAGGCAATAGATAAATTAAACAGAGACATCGCTGTATTGAAAAATCAGGCAGAGGTTCAGGAGATAAGTTTTCAGGAGTTGGATGAATTTTTCAAGGGACAGGAGTCGCTGCTGTCATCAACGCCGTCAATATGGCCCGTGAGAGGGTGGGTAACAAGCGGATTCGGATACAGAATATCGCCATTTACAGATATGAAGGAGGTGCATGAGGGGATAGACATAGCAACAAGGATGAATGCACCTGTAATTGCACCGGCTGAAGGGATAGTTGTAAGGGTGGGAAGGGATATAAGCTACGGCAATGTCTTAGAGATAGACCACGGCTATGGAGTCGTAACGAGATACGGACACAATGCAAGGATTCTGCTGAATATGGGTGAGAGGGTAAAGAGGGGGCAGGCGATTGCCGAAGTAGGAAACACCGGCAGAAGCACAGGACCTCACCTCCATTATGAAGTGATGGTAAACAGCATTCCAGTAAATCCTGTAAATTATATATTTAATTAAAAAATTACTTAATTGTTTTTCATCGCCCTCCAAAAATATTCTCCCTTAACTGTCACACCTCCTGTTTTTACTTGTCTAAATAATATAGAGAAAGATAGAATGAAAGGAGGTGGAACTATGGAAGAATCCAAAATAAAAGAGGAGGTTTGGCGGACTATTCAAGCGCTGAACAGGGCATGGGCAGCGGATGGCAAGCCGGATGAGCTTAAAAATTATTTTCACAGTAATATGGTAGCGATTACCTGCATTGACCGTGAGAGGATTGAAGGGGGAGATGCCTGCGTTGCAGGCTGGAAGGCATTTTCAGAGGCGGCAAAGATACATTACTGGAAAGAGATTGCACCTAAAGTCCAGTTGTATGGCAATGGTAAATTTGCTGTGGTAACATATTATTGGGAAATGTCTTATGAAATGAACGGGAAGACCGTCAAGTCGGAAGGGCGGGATATGTTTGCGCTTGTGAACGAGAACGGAAAGTGGCAGGCTGTAGCAGACCAATTTTCTCCCTATCCGCAGCATTAGGCAGAAAAAATATGGTCAGTAAAAAAGAAGTCTCCTTTAACGGTTTCTCACAAAAGACATTAGATTTCCTTAAAAATCTTAAGGTAAATAACAACCATGTGTGGTTTGAAGCCGTTAGAGGAGAGTATCAAGAGCATTTACTTAAACCGTTGCAAAATCTATCTTCCGACTTAAGCGAATTTATGCTGACTATTGACCCGCATTTTGAAATAAGACCTGCGGTGAATAAGACGATTTCAAGAATTTATAGAGATACAAGGTTTTCCAAAGATAAATCTCCCTTTAGAGACACAATGTGGATAATATTTAAAAGACCGAACAATGATTGGAGAGATGCCCCTGCCTATTTTTTTGAAATCTCTCCGGATTCATACCGTTATGGAATGGGGTTTTATAGTGCGGGTAAAGAGACAATGGACAGGCTTCGTGAAATGATTGTCAGAAAATCAAAGGAATTTTTTAAAGTAGTCTCCCTTTATTCAAAACAAAAGATCTTTGTTGTAGAAGGGGAGAAATATAAGAAGATTTTAAATAATAATATCCCTGAAGAGTTTCAGGATTGGTATCAGAAGAAAAATCTCTATCTGGTTTGTAATAGAAAGATTGATAATCATCTTTTCAGCAGCAAATTGCTTAAAGATTTAACTTCTGGTTTTAGTCTTATTGCCCCGTTTTATCACTATTTCTTGAAGTTAAAATGATAAATCCATTTACAGAAAGAAATGACACGGATTCTACTGATATAGCACTGGTAGAATCTGCCCAGAAGGGAGATAGAGAAGCCCTTGAGAAACTAATCCTGAGGCATCAGGCGTGGATTTACAATATCGCCATGCGTATGGTCTTGAATCCGCAGATTGCCGAAGATGTTACGCAGGAAGTTCTGATAAAGGTGATTACCAAACTCTCTACCTTTCAGGGCAGAAGCAGCTTCCGCACATGGCTCTACCGCATTGTTGTAAATCATGTGATCAACATGAAAAAGCAGTGTCTTGAACAGGTCATCACGGATTTCAAATATTACGGTAATGAATTGGACAAAACGCCGGATATGGATTTGCCTGACAGGAATTCCCTTCCTGTTGATATGCAGCTTATTGTGGAAGAAGCAAAGATCGGCTGCATGACAGGGATGCTGCTCTGTCTTGACAGAGAGCAGCGGTTAATCTATATCCTCGGAGAGATGTTTGAGGTAAGCGATGCCGTTGGCAGTGAGATTATGGAGATAAGCAGAGATAACTTCCGGCAAAAACTTTCAAGGGCGCGCAAGGATATGTATAGTTTTATGAACGAAAAATGCGGTTTGATAAATCATAACAACCCGTGCCGCTGTGCAAGAAAAACCTCGGCATGGATTCAAGCAGGGTATGTTGACCCTAATAATCTCAAGTTTAATGCAAATTATGTAAAAAGGATCAAGGATGTGTCTCAAAATAAATCAAAAGAGATATGCGAGCTCATGGATGAACAATACGCCCAACTTTTCAGAGAGCATCCCTTTCAAGACCCTCCTGATTTTGTAAATAAGATGCAGGGGATACTTCACACCGAACAATTTCAGCAGATTTTTAATTATGCGGATTAATCACTTTTTGCATAAGATGATGTTGAGAGTATTAATTTTTATAGTATAATTTGTTAATCCGGTTTATTTGGAAACCGGATTAACAGGAGGCGGCAAATGAATAATATTAAGTCGGCAAGACATTCAGTATTTGTTTTTTTATTATTAGGATTATTTATTATATTGCAATCAGGTTGTTTGACTTATCATCGTGCTATGCCTATGACACCCGAACAATCCGAGCAATTGAAATCTCGTCTGGGAGTTATAGGCGTAGTCTCAGCACGCTTTATCCCAAAGTTAGAGCTTCAAACCCCTGCAAAGGGCGCTCTGGCTGGAGCTGGGGCA
>JACQEW010000397.1 GCA_016200365.1 Nitrospinota bacterium | reverse complement strand
TATGAACACAGGCGGATGGATTTTTCTGATAATGGCGTGGGGCGGGATAATCTCCTTAAATCTCTTTGCCTTTAGAAAGATACTGGGAAAGGGGAAATGATGTTATGCCTAAAAAAACAGTGGTATTCTCAAATTTAAGTTATTAACTTATTTTGATATAAGCAGTTATACATTTATATGCAATCCCATCCAAATCTATTTTCAGAAATCCATAAAGACCTCTTTGGTCCCCTCTCCAGTCTTCATGCATCCCTTTACTGGCAGGTATTATATATGCTTTACCATCTTGATTTTGAAGATGAGCCCTTTGAAATTACCAAGGAGTTTGCACTTGACCATGTTGCTCAGTTTCTGGAAAAGAAAGGGTGGCATAATTTACAGGGCATCGATGAGGATCTCCCCTCTGATAATCTTTATGAAGAGGATAGAAAAACAATAGAATCGCTTATTGATAAGATGCTTGAGTTGAATATGACATTAGAACAAGAGGCAATAGATATTCAAAACTGGATAGATGCTGCATTTTAGCGTAAATGACACGCAACTATTTGTCCATTTCCAATATCTTTCAATTCAGGGTAGACCCTTTCGCACTGCTCCATTTTATACGGACAGCGGGGGTGAAAATAACATCCCTTTGGAGGCTCTATCGGAGAAGGGACATCGCCCTTTAATATAATCCTCTTCTTTTTTACTGTTGGGTCAGGGATAGGAACAGCAGAGAGAAGGGCTTCAGTATAGGGATGCAAAGGGTTTGCATAGAGTTTTTCGCTGTCTGCCACCTCTACGAGTCTGCCTAAATACATGACTGCTACCCTGTCGCTTATATGCTCGATGAGTCTCAAATCATGGGATATGATGAGGTAAGAGAGCTTAAATTCATCCTGCAGGTCTTCAAGGAGGTTTATAACCTGTGCCTGTATGGATACATCCAGTGCAGAAACAGGCTCATCTCCTATAATCAATTTTGGATTTAATGCCAAAGCCCTTGCTATTCCGACCCTCTGCCTCTGACCCCCGCTGAATTCATGGGGGTATCTCTTTATATGGTCTGGCCGCAGTCCCACCCTTTTCATCAAATTGACAACCATCTCATATTTTTTCTTCACCTTTGCTATCTTATGTATTTCAAGAGGCTCGCCGATTATACTTCCTACTGTCATCCGTGGATTGAGAGATGCGTAAGGGTCCTGAAATATAATCTGCATCTCCCGCCTTAAAGGACGGAGTTCCTTCTTGCTTATTTTTGTTATATCCCTTCCTTCAAATTCAATCTTCCCGTCTGTAGGCTCTGTCAAACGGAGTATCACCCTTCCCGCCGTAGTCTTCCCGCACCCGCTTTCCCCTACAAGCCCAAGAGTCTCACCGTGTTTTATCTCAAAAGAGATTCCATCCACTGCATAGACATATCCAACCGTCTTGGAAAAAATACCCCCCTTTATCGGGAAATGCTTTTTAAGATTAGTAACTTTGAGTAAAGAGTTATTCATATTTTACTAATACCATAAGTTTCGCTTTGAAAATCCTCTCCCATATCTTGGAACTAATTGTGCAGTCAGTGATTGCACTATTTGTTCCCCATACTCTGCCCTTTTGGATTTTATTATTTCTTCTTTTATAGTTTTTCCAACATTCCAGTAAAGAATAACCATATCCTGATTTATTGTAGCAGCAACTTTTCTCCTCGCCTGTTCAATTAAAACAGGGAGATTTTGTCAAAAAGACCTTTATTTTTCTCAATTTTACTCATCAATCAATCTTTCCTTACCATAAGCAAAGACACAGATAGCCCTAAGACATCATCCCACTATGCGGATTTTTAGTTTATTAATCTCCTTCAACCTATTCTTTCTTGAATTCCTCAAGTTTGAAATCCACCCTATATAAATAGACTTCAACATCTTTTAATTTCTTCAGTGCATAATAAAGGCGATTATCATATCTGGCTGAAATTATAATTCCCTTTGTTGGCTTTCCTCCTGTCTTATGTTCCTCAAGCCATCCTATATATCTTGTCAATTGCCCAACGGTATCATCACTTGTCTGGTTCTTTTTCAGTTCAATAACAACCAATCGTTTGGTCGCTTTATCCTGTGCAAGAATATCAATCTTGCCAATATCGGTTTTATATTGTTGACTTATTATCTCTCCGTTTTCTTCTATTAAGTCATACTTTTTCCCCATCTCTGTCCTATCCCAATTTTCAATAAGAAAATCTTCAAGTTGACTCTCCATGTAAAATAACGCTCTATCAGCTTTTCCCTCCCTTGTCAGTTCTTCAGGAGGATATTCAGGTTCGCTACTGCTATCCTCTGGTTGCTCTCCTCTCCAATGTCCTTTGATTTCGGAATTGTAAAGAAATGTAGATATTGTTCTGGGCGAAGCATTGATACCTAATGACTTGAAGCCTGCTATTATTGCGTTATTGGACATTACTATTTTCTTGCCTGGTGAATCGACATCAAAATTTGGGCCACCCGAAAAACCGAAAAATTCAATTATCTTCCTCCTATCCCCCAAGGATACTACAGAGATATGTTCTATCGCATATGCAAAAAGGATAGTATTAATTGCAATAGCACTCTTACCTGTCAAACTATTTTTTCCGCTCTTATTATTTTCATACAATTCATTTATTAAACGGATTTTCTCTTTATCATCTTTCTCAATAAAAATGTTGTTAAGTAAGTCTTTAAGTTTTGCATTACTCTTGATCTCCCTGAACATTCTCCTCCATACACCCTGTAGGATCATGGCTTTGGCCACCGATTCATCTTTTCTGGTGTTTCCTTTTCCATTTTTATCAAGGATTCTTATCATGTCATCTATATCTGATTCGTTTAAATTGGATATTCTTTTGTTAATGACTTTATTATTCCAGAACTCTCTGAATCGTCTGCCGTGGTCATTCCATATAGCAGCTTTTGTCTCTTCATCATAGCCATCTCTAAATTTATTGAATATGTCAATTATCTTTTGTTTTTCCATAGTAGATAAACTATTTTTATCCTATTAAAATCATAAAAGCATCTTCACCAATCCATATACACATCTGCTACCATCTTATAATTTCTAACACATTGATATTATCAAAATGGGCATCACCAGTAACAAGGGGCAGATTATGTTCAATACAGATAGATGCAATCCAAAGGTCATTTTCAGGAATGGGACGCCCCTTTTTCTTTAGCTCTAACCGTATAATACTATAATGGTTTGCTGTTTCCTTTGTAATATTTAAGACTTTACAGGCATCAATAAACTCATTGTAGGTCTTTATATTTTCTTTCTGGCGTGATGAATTTCGTGCTGTAAATAGAAGCTCTGCTATGACAGGTATAGGAAGACAAATGGTTGATAAACCAGCAAGCATACTTGTAACGAGAGGGTCATTTTTGAATAATCTTATTACTATATTTGTGTCAAGGCTAATCCTTCCATTCATCCAGATTTATCCTTTCAAACTCATCCTCTATTACTTTCATCATTTCATCTGCCTCCTCGTTACTAATTATGCCAGCAAATCTTAGAATGGGATGAGACTCTCTTTTTTCAGTAGAAATGGTTAGCTCAAGCTCAGTATTCTCCTCTAATCCTTCTATATGGTTCAAAGGTCTCAACACACCATGCTCATATATAGCATGAATCGTTTTTGTCATTTTCAATCACCTCCAGTAATGTATTATAACAAATTCAGGAAATTATGCTTAAATTATATAAAAATTTCGTTAACTCACCAGCCAGCATGATGCTAAATGTCCGTTGCCGGCAGACTTCATCTCAGGCTCTTTTTCTCTGCATACATCCATTACATACGGACATCTGGGATTGAAATAGCACCCCTTTGGCAGGTTATACAGGCTCGGAACAATCCCGGGTATTTCCTGAAGCCTCCTTTTTGTTTTATGATTTTCTGAAGCCTTATCTACGCGAGGAACCGATTTTAATAAACCTTGTGTATATGGATGTAACGGATTTGCAAAGATTGTCTTTACATCAGCCTTTTCAACGATTTTTCCTGCATACAT
>JACQEW010000376.1 GCA_016200365.1 Nitrospinota bacterium | reverse complement strand
AGGGAGGACTAATTTAAGGGATATAAAGGAGACATCAATTGTAGCTATATCAGCAGGCTCTCCAATATCATCAGGCTTTAGGTATCGGATATTTTTTCTTTCTATAACTATGACACGGGGGTCATTTCTTAATTTCCATGCTAATTGACCATAACCCACATCTACTGCATATACTTTTTTTGCCCCGTATTGAAGGAGACAGTCGGTAAATCCGCCGGTTGATGCGCCGACATCTATTGCAACCTTATCTTTTACATTTATGCCAAATTCCCTTATCGCCTTTTCAAGCTTTAATCCCCCGCGGCTGACATAGGGCATATCTTTACCGGTAAATTCTATCTCTGAGTCTTCATTTACCAGGACGCCTGCCTTATTGATTGGTATACCATCAACCTTTACTTCTCCCGATAGTATCAGAGCCTTTGCCCTCTCACGACTCTGAACGATGCCCCTTTCTACGAGGAGATTATCCAACCGTTTTCTTTGCATTCTTAGTTACTTATCAATCAAATTCTTGCTTTTTTGGCAAGAAAATCAAAAAACTTAGAACACGAATTACATGAATATACGAATGTTACGAATGAAGACAAAATCAAAACCAAAATATTTTCTCTGAATTATTCGTGTAATTTGTCCATTCGTGCAATTCGTGTTCAAGTCTTTTCCGATTTATTCGGGGTAGGGAAGGCAAGGCTGAAGCCTCGCACTACAGAGAGAAATTCTAATATTGTTGCGGCGATACCGTCAGGTGTCAGTTTATATTTTTCTCTTAATATTGCCGGTGCGCCATGCCCGATGAAACTGTCGGGGATGCCGATTCTTTTAACATTTATATTGGTCAGTCCTTCTTCTTCCAGAGCCTCCAGCACGGCGCTGCCGAATCCCCCTTGAAGGACATTCTCCTCTACGGTTACGATAATTCTCGATTTTTTTGCAAATGCGATTATAATGTCTCTGTCAATGGGCTTTACAAATCTCATATTCACAACTGCTGCATCAATCCCGCTATTCATCAACAGGGATGCTGCCTCGAGAGATGGGTATACTGTATTCCCGATTGCCAGTATGACTATATCGCCGCCGTTTCTTATAATCTCACCCCTGCCGATTTCTATTGCATTAAAGTCCTTTTCAAGCTTAACCCCTTCGCCGCTCCCTCTTGGATACCTTACAGCAGCGGGACCGTTATATTCAATGGCGGTTTTAAGTATATACTGGAGCTCGTTTTCGTCCTTTGGAGCCATCAGCACCATGTTCGGCAGGGAGCGGAGATAGGAGAGGTCGAATAATCCCTGATGGGTTGCGCCATCCTCGCCTACGATACCTGCCCTGTCAATGGCAAAGGTAACAGGGAGGTTTGTGAGGCACACATCGTGGAGTATCTGGTCGTAAGCCCTCTGGAGGAATGTTGAGTATATTGCCACCACAGGCTTAAAACCCTTTACTGCCAGACCTGCGGCAAAGGTTACGGCATGCTGTTCCGCAATGCCTACATCGTAGAACCTGTCTTTGAACCGCTCTTCAAACCTGTCAAGCCCTGTCCCGTCAGCCATAGCCGCCGTAATTGCCACAATCTTATCATCGCTTTCGGCAAGAGAAACGAGGGTTTTGCTGAAAATCTCCGTATATGAGGGCGGCGATTTTTTCTTTTTAAAGCTGCCTGTCGTAACATCGAATTGAGACACGCCGTGAAATGAATCCGCCTCGTCCTCGGCAGGTTTATAGCCCTTTCCTTTTGTTGTTACAACATGGACTAAAATCGGCCCCTTTAATCTCTTTACGCTCTCGAATGTATCCAGCAGGTGATTGATATTATGTCCGTCTATCGGTCCTACATATTTGAAGCCGAGGTCTTCAAAAAACCTGCCGGGGACAAAGAGACCTTTGACAGCCTCCTCAACCCTGTGCGCAAACTTTGCCATCTGTCCTCCAATGGCTGGAATGGTCTTTAAGAGATATTCAACATCCCCCTTCATCCTGTTATACAACTGCCCTGTGATAATCTTATTTAGGTGTGCGGATATGGCGCCTACATTCGGAGAGATTGACATCTTGTTGTCGTTGAGAACCACGATGATATCGCTGTTTAATGTCCCTGCATTGTTCAGCCCTTCCAGTGCAAGACCCGAAGTCATCGAGCCGTCTCCGATAACGGCTATAACCGAATTGCCACCGCCTGTCTTATCTCTTGCCTTTGCATACGCCAGCGCAATGGATATGGATGTGCCGCTGTGTCCTGTATCAAATGCGTCGTAAACGCTCTCCTCTCTCCTCGGAAACCCGCTTATCCCCCCATATTGTCTAAGGGTGGCGAAATTCTCCCGCCTCCCTGTAAGGATTTTGTGGGTATAGCACTGATGTCCCACATCCCAGATAATAATATCTTCAGGCGTTTTAAAGATATAGTGCAGGGCTATCGTCAGGTCAACGACGCCGAGACTGGATGCAAGATGACCGCCGGTCTTGGAGACGCTGTCTATTATAAATTTCCGTATCTCCTTTGATAATTCGGGGAGGCTGCTTCTATTAATCTTTTTCAAATCATCAGGACTGTTTATGGTATTTAATAATTTCATAATAACAATTTGCTACAGGGAAAAACATAAAACCATATATCCACAGATTTCACAGATTAATATACACATTGTTCCATTGCTCCATTGTTCTATTGTTAAAACAATGAAACAATGAAACAATATCTTAAAAAAATCTGTGTCCTCTGTGGCTAATCAGAATCTTCTTGCAATAATATACTCCGAAATATCTTTCAATATCTCTCCCTTCTCTCCGAACATCTCGAGAGATTTTATGCTGTTGTCAATCAGCCTGCCGGCAATTTTTTTCGATTCGGCAAGACCGAAGACCGATGGATAGGTAATCTTTTTCATCCTCTCGTCACTGCCTGTTGTCTTTCCCATTACTTCACTTTCCCCCTCCACATCGAGTATATCATCCACCACCTGAAAGGCAAGACCGATATTTTCGCCGTATTTGGTTAGGGCATTCAGTTCATCATCTTCGCAGTCGCTCAATATCGCGCCAGCCCTTACAGCAGACAGGATCATCTCGCCTGTCTTATGGGTGTGTATATATTCGAGCGTAGGAATATCAGGCTTCTTTCCGCTGTATTGAATATCCACCACCTGCCCGCCGATAGTGCCGGATGCCCCGACCGCCCGTGCTATTTCATTCATTGCCCTTAAAATCGCAGCCGGATTTATCCCTGGCATGAGTCTTACCTCGCTCATCATCTGAAACGCCATAGTTAAAAGGGCGTCTCCCGCCAGTATGGCAACAGCTTCGCCGAACTCTTTGTGATTTGCAGGCTTTCCCCTGCGGAAGTCGTCATTATCTATTGCAGGGAGGTCGTCATGGATAAGGGTGTAGGTGTGTATCATCTCGATGGCGCATGCGAAGGGGAGGACATCCTCCCTCTTTCCACCGACAGTCTCTGCCGAGGCAATGACCAGTATAGGTCTCAGCCTCTTGCCTCCTGCAAACAGGCTGTATCTCATGGAATTATAAATATCGGGAGGATAGGTGTTTTTGGAGGGTATATACCTGTCGAGGGCATTATCCACCAGCGTCTTCATTTCATTGAGATATTCCTTTATGTTCATGTTCAAGGAAATTATAAAAAATTTGCCACAGATTTTCACAGATACACACAGATAAGAAAAGTGAAAGTGAAGAGTGTAAGGGATAGGTAAATAAAATCTTTTAACTTACACTTACACTTGCACTCCATTCGAGTCTGTGTCCATCTGTGGCTAAATATATAATTTGAGATTAATTATTCTTCTTTTTCAGACAGATTCTCTGATTCAGCAGAGGGTTCAAAAGGTTCGGCTTTTAATCTGCCGCTTTCATCTTTTGTCAGAATTTCTATTTTCTTTTCCGCCTCCTGCAGTTTCTGCGAGCATATACGCGACATCTTGATTCCTTCTTCAAAGATTTGGAGGGATTTATCGAGGTCGAGGTCTCCCTTTTCGAGTTCCTCTACAATCTCTTCCAGTCTTTTTAATGCCTTTTCAAATTTTATTTCCGCCATAATAATCAGCAATGAGCAATGAGTATTTTACTCGTTGCTCATTGCTTCCTTTCTTCAACCCTGCAAACCAATTCTCCCCTGTGTAATTTTACATTAACCTGCCCGCCTGTTTCAACATCGGAAATATCCTTTATGATTTTCATGTCCGGGAGCCTCCTGCTTATGCTGTATCCCCTTTCAAGGACAGCCAAAGGACTGAGGGCATTTAGTCTGCCCGATGCCCCCTTTAACTTTTTATCGAGTATCTCGAGTCTGTGGTTTACTGAAGCTCGAAGCTCAAAGCTCAAAGCTCGAAGGGGCTTCCAGTATTGAGCTTCCAGCTTCAATCTCGGATTCAGTATAAAAAGGCTTTTTGTCAGGTGAAAGGTCTTCTCGCTGAATTTTTTGTATATCATCATCGGCGACCTTTTCAGTCTTAAATTCAAGTCATCGCCCCTCTGCTGTAATTCATAAATTCTATCCAATGGCGACCTTAAAACCCTTCTCTCCTGTAACCCGATTAAATCGCTTTTCAATATATCAATCATATTCTGCACGGCATTTATCAGTCTTTTTTCCATGCCGATAATATTTTGAGCCACCTCTCTCTTATCTTTTACCACAAGCTCTGCTGCTGCCGATGGGGTGGGTGCGCGCAAATCAGCGGCAAAATCCGAGATTGTGTAGTCTATCTCATGCCCTACAGCAGAGATTACAGGGACTTTTGAGTCGTATATTGCCCTTGCAACGATTTCTTCGTTAAACGACCAGAGGTCTTCAATAGAGCCTCCGCCCCTGCCGATAATCATTACATCAATACCAGGCAGGGTGTTTAATTCTCTTATAGCCTGTGCGATTTCAAGGGATGCACCTTCACCCTGAACCCTGACAGGATAGATAATGATGTTGACAGTGGCGAATCTCCTGTCAATGATGCGGAGCATATCCCTGATTGCAGCGCCTGTCGGAGATGTTACAATGGCTATTTTTTGAGGGAATTGCGGGATGGGTTTTTTATGCGCCTCGTCAAAAAGCCCTTCTTTAAAGAGTTTTTCCTTTAACTGCTCGAATGCCAATTGCAGGGCGCCTATCCCCTTAGGCTCCATGTAGTCTGCAATTAACTGGTATTCGCCTCTCGGCTCATAGACGCTTATCCTGCCTCTGACGATTACATGAAGCCCGTCCTCAGGCTCGAATTTGAGCAGTCTTTTATTTAATCTGAAAAGGACTATTTTCATCTGGCTCTCCTTGTCTTTCAGTGTGAAATAGGCATGACCCGAGTTCGGCACCTTAAAATTGGAAATCTCCCCCTCAACCCATATATCGCTGAAATCCTCTTCGAGGACAAATTTTATTGCACGGGTAAGCTCCGAGACCGTGTATACTTCTCTTTCTTGAAGCATGAAAATTATATATCCGCAGATTTCGCAGATTAGCGCAGATTAAGAAGAAATCAGAAGCAAGAAACAAGAAGCAAGATTCTTTGGTTTTTTCTTGCCTCTTACATCTTGTCTCTTCATCTTGTTCCATAATCTGCGTTAATCTGCGTAATCTGCGGATTAATCATGTTTTGTTCAGTGTATTTTT
>JACQEW010000381.1 GCA_016200365.1 Nitrospinota bacterium | reverse complement strand
TTGAGGAGTTGAGGAGTTGAAAAATCAGGAAAACTAAAAATATTGCACCAATGATAAAATAAAGCCCTTTGTTTATCTCAACTATTGCAAAATTCAGAGGAAAAGGGTAAATCAGTTTTTTAAGATAAAAACCAACAGAGGCAGCAAAATCTACAAAAAGACCAGAAGATATTTTATCAGTTATACCCATAGTTTTTCTTATTCCAATGTCAACTTCTGATACTCCAAGGGATCTCAGGTAAAAATATATTACGGCAGGGATTGCAAAGATTATTAACATCCAGAAAATTGATTTTACCCTCCCCCTCACCCTGTCCCTCTCCCCAAAGGGGAGAGGTTGTTGAGGTAGAAAATATTCATAAGCAATGATTATTAATGGAAATGTTAATGCCACCTCTTTAGAAAGGATTGCCAGGAAGTAGGCTAAGACAGATAAAAATAAAAATACGAGGGATGAGGGACGAGGGATGAGGGACGATTTTTTATAATATAAAAATAACAGAAAAGATATTAAAACAAAAAATGTAGCCAGTATATCTGTCCTTGAGGCAATAAAATTTACAGCCTCTGTGTTGATTGGGTGAATAGCAAAAAGAAGAGCAGCAAAAAAGGCAATAAAGGAGGGTTCAAGGGTTCGAGGGTTCGAGGGTTCGAGGGATTGAAGTTTTTCGCTTGACCCCTTGACCCCTTGACCCCTTGACCCCTTGACCCCTTCATTTTATTCAGCATTAGCAAACACAGTATATAAACCAGTATCACATTGGCAGAATGCAATATAATATTTGTTAGATGAAAACCGGATTCATGATCCATCCAGATAAGATAATCAACAAGAAAAGATAAGTGAACCACCGGCCTGTAATATGAATGTGTCCCTTGGGGGAAGAAATAATTTTTTATATCGGTATTACCATTATTATAGCTATCTATTAATCTTTTATCATCGAGGCTCAAAAGCTCGGCATTTATGGTTTTATAATAGAGACCCAGAGAAAATATAAGCAGAATTAGTATCGCATTTCGTGGCTTGAATATAACAGAGTTCATTTGCTGATTAAACCCTCACATTAATCCTCTCCCGCTGGTTCAGGCTTGCAGCCTGAACCGAAAGCTTATGGTTCAATCTGCAAGATTGAACCAGCAGAGGGGTGGGTGAGGGGTGGTTTATTTATCAACTCTAAAAATAATCCTTCCAATGTCTTCCGCTTGGGTTCTATTGCAAAAAGGGATAGATTTTTTGATCTTATAAATTCTATCACCTCCCATAAATCGTCTTCTTTTATTCTCAGCCTTGCAGTATCCCCTTCTTTATGACAGTCTATATTTTTATCTTTAATCTCGTTTAAAATCTCATCGGATATGTTTTGAACCACAACTTCAAAATCTTGAAAACTTTGATGCAAAACTGTGGATAATTTCCCTGAAAAGCGTAATTCCCCCTCAACGATAATTCCTGCTCTATCGCATATTGTCTCCACATCATGGAGTATATGGGAGCTGAAGAATATGGTTTTACCCTGTTTCTTTAAATCAAGAAGCAGGTCAGCGACCTTTCTTCTACCAACAGGGTCTAACCCGGAAGTAGGCTCATCGAGAATTAAGAGGTCAGGGTCATTGATAAGGGCATGGGCAAGACCTGCCCTCTGAACCATCCCTTTGGAGTATTTCCTTATTGGTGTTGATTTTGCCTTTGTCAAATCCAGTAATTCGAGCAATTCTCCTGTTCTTTTTTTAATACCGGACTCATCCATATTATAAACCCTTCCCGCAAACCACAAAAGTTCTTCTGCTGTAAGATAATCATAAAATGAAGGATTTTCCGGAAGATAACCAACCTTCTTTCTTGATTCAGGATTGCTTACATCAATATCAAAAAGCAGTGCCTTGCCGGAAGTTGGTCGTATGATGTCAAGGATGAGTTTTATGGTCGTGCTTTTCCCCGCCCCATTTGGTCCGAGAAATCCAAATATCTCCCCCTTTTCAATCTCAAGGTTCAGGGATTTAAGGGCATAAACTCTTCCCTTATATGTCTTGCTTAGTTCAATAGTCTTTATCATGTTTTTGTTCTTGTAAAGGAAATTATATATCCGCAGATTTCGCAGATTATCGCAGATTAAAACAAAATATTTTTTTAAAAATCTGTGTAATCTGCGTAATCTGCGGATTATAGTAAAGGCAATAAATAACTTGTAGGGCAAGCCTTCAGGCTTGCTTATTTGCAGGGCTAAAGCCCTGCCCTACATCAAATTATTTATTGCTGTTAGTATAATCAAGTCTTTGTTCATTTTTTTACCGGGAAACTCAGATTACTTGTAGTCATTACACGACCATTTTTATCAAGGAAGAATTTTCCACCATAAGGATCTTCCTGCAGTTTTTCTATGAACCCTGTCTTTACTAATTCCTCCAGATTTTCCGGCATCTTATCAAATTTATCCTTATATTGATTAACTGCCTTCTCCAGTAAAAGTATCTTCTCCAGTGAGTCCAATCTCAGAGAAATCGCCTTACGAACATTTTCATTCCTGGCATCCTCATACATATTTTTTAAAAATGCAATGGCAAAGGCTGTCTCATTTATCTTGTAATAAAATTTAGCGGCTATTGGAGCAATCTCTTTATTTATTTTTGCAGCCTCTGAAAACCATTTCGCCGCCTCTTTATTATCCTTTAAAAAATAAAAACTGTTAAACCCCATAAAAAATGGTATATACCAATCCCAGTTTCTAAACTTTGCCCCTCTTTCGAGAAGTATGTTTGCCTCTTTCGGCATCTTTGCATCCCAGGCAAGAATAGATTCTGCAAAGTAATAAGAATCAATGTTATATGGATCACGATAGGTGGATGTATCCATTGCCTTATAAATCCCATGCCAGTTTGGCATAATCCTTGTTTCCAATTTATCTCCGAAATAGACAATGCCACGAAAAAACAGCAATTCTGATACAAGATTTTTATAATCGAGGGAGATAATCTGCATGACCTCATCAGGAGGTAAGTATAAAAGCGGCTCCCCCTTTCTCAATCCTTCCCTGTAATTTTTGACATGAGTGAAAGCAAAGGTATATGCAGTGAGAAATAAAAATAAAATAAGCCAATTCAAAGATTTCAGATTCTGGAACATAAAAATTTAGGTTTACAAAAACTCCCTCCTGCTGAAAATTATTACGGAGATTGTTAAAACTATCCCTGCATAAAAGACACCATATGAAAATACGAATATCAAGTTGCTATAATCTAATGGCAGTCCATAGATTGCATGAGATTTTAAATCAAAGGCTGAGAGATTAGGGAATATATAATAGGCAAATTGGGCGACTGCTTTAACAACAGGACTTGTCTTTTCCTTGCCGATTCCCTCTATAAAGGTTTTAACCTCTTCGGTAGATTCTCCAATAAAGTAGAATATAAAACTTAGAACTAATGGCAGAAATGTGCTTGTGGCAAATGATGAGAATAAAAAGACTGCTGATACTATAATGATGAGCTTCAGTGCTATATAAAAGATGCTTAAAAAGAATTTATACCAGAAAATTTCCGAATTTATTCCCTGTGGATAAAGGTAGGAAGTCAATAAAATAGAAATACCCCCAAAAACCGTTAATATAGATAAAGAAAAGAATATAATGGATACAAGACCGAAGAATTTCGCTACTAAATAT
>JACQEW010000380.1 GCA_016200365.1 Nitrospinota bacterium | reverse complement strand
TTATTGCATTTTTTAGTGTCATCATATTTATGCCCTCCTCCTACTTCCCCTCACCCCAACCCTCTCCCCAAAGGGGAGAGGAGAATTTTATGTAAGCCCCTACTTCTTCTTCCTTAATGGCTGAATGATTACAAATTCCTTTATCTGGTCGTATTCCTTTTTATCAATCTCTTTAATAAGCAACAGGTCTTCTATTCGGGTGAAGCCTTCATGTTTTTTTCTGTAATTTATAATTGCCTCTGCCTTTTCTTTAGAAACTCGGGGAAGTGTTAATAAAGCTTCTTTTGATGCTGAGTTAATATCAATGAGCAGTTTCAAATCCGATTTTCCTGTGAGGGTCAGATGGTCTTTAAAGGAAATAAACATCTTCTGGCTTACCCCTTCAACTCTGGTAAGCTCCTGAAGATTTTTAAAGCCTTCGTTATCATCTCTGAATTTTATAATGCGGTGGGCGGTTATCTTGCCTATGCCAGGCAGCATCATGAAATCGCTTTCTGAGGCTGTGTCTATATTGAGGACTCCTTGCAGAACCTTTGCAGAATCAGGATAAGAAGGAAAGGGATAGAGGATAACAGTTAATACAAACAAAAATACAAATAGATTTTTCATTTAATACCTCTACCTCCCCTTTCCCCTCCTTACAAAGGAGGGGATTAATTAAGGGGTGGTCTTCTTATTGTTATTTCTTCTTCTCTGTCTCTTCCCCTACCGTAATGCTCCCCTTTATCTTTTCAAAGAGCTTTTCGCCAACTCCCTTTACCTTTCTTATGTCTTCGGGTTTTTTGAAACTTCCATTCTTATCCCTGTATTCGACTATCAGTTTTGCCGTCTTATCTCCAATACCAGGCAGTGTTGCTATCTCATCTGCCGATGCCTTGTTTATGTTTACTATTATATTTACCGCCTTTTTTTCTTCTGCCGGCTTTGACGGTTTGTCCGCTGCATATACAGAGCCGCTAAAAATAGAAGTTACTAAAAACGATGCTACAATAAAATACAGAATACTCTTTACCATAAAAGTTTTTCTCATTTTTAAACCCTCCCTTTAAATTAGGCTGCCTTCGGCAGCAACACACCGTAGGGCAGGGCTTTAGCCCTGCATAACCCCCGACAGAAACAATCGGGGGCTAAAGGCTTGCCCTACTTAAATCCATATTTTCTCTTGCTCTACACCCCCTTTCTCTTGAAAATCGGTAGCATGGATAATCTCCACAAGTGAATATCCAATTACCTTTATCTCCTCTTTACAGTCTTTTTTAATCGGGCATATAATCTCCTGCTCCTCTTTGTACCATTTTTCTCCTTTATCGCATTGAAATTCATACAATCGCTTTACTTTGTTCATAAGAAACTCCTTCTCCTTCTAACCCCTCATCCCAATTCCTGAAAACGATCCTGAAACAAGTTCAGGATGACATGGTTCAGTATAAGCTCTCTCTCCAGAGGGGAGAGGCGGAGTAAGGGTTTTGGCAAGCTTCCGGCTGAATACGGCATAATAGAGAATCTTTCGTAATCTCCATTCCAGTCTTTCTAATACCATATCATCCAGAATTATCCTGTCATCGCCATCTATCGAAACCTCAACACTATAGTTGATTTCTCCATTATGTCCGACGTTTTGGTAATACTTAGCCTCATAGGCATTACCATTAACATCGAGAACCTCACTTCTTAAAAAGTTCATCATCTTACAGTTATATAAAGCAATTTGCATGCCAGAATTGAGTTGATGAGTTAATGAGTGGATGAGTTTATGCGTTTTAACTCAATAACTCATCAACTTATTATGGGGAGTTTGATGGTGAAGGTGGTTCCTTTGCTCTGCGTGCTTTCAACCTCGATGACGCCTTTATGCTGTTCAATAATCTTTTTGCTTATGGCGAGTCCGAGTCCGAGACCCTTCTTCTTTGTGCTTTTGTAGTCGTCAAAGATGGTCTTTATCATGTCAGGGGGGATGCCTATGCCTGTGTCATGGAAGGAGATTTTAAGGAAAATCCCCCCTTGCCCCCCTTTTTCAAAGGGGGGCAAGGGGGGATTAGTAGAAATTGTGAGGGTTCCGCCCTGAGGCATTGCCTGTATTGCATTCATAATAATATTTTTGAAGGCACGTTCTAAGCCAAATCCATTGGCTGAGATTTTTATCCCTTCTGCTGAGAGATTCTTTAAGATTTCTACATTTTTATTTTTAGCTTCAAGAGAGATAGAATCAATCACAGAGCTGACTATGCTGTCAGGGCTTAAAGGAACGAGCTTAAGGGGCTTGGGATTGGCAAGATCAAGAAGGTCGCCGAAAAAATTATTAATATTGGCAAACTCTTTTTCTACAACCATCTTAAAGGTCTGCCTATAATCTTCATCGGCATACTCTTTCTGAATAAACCTGCAGTTGTTCTCTATGTTTTTTAAAGGATGCCGCAAATCGTGGACAATTCCAGAGGCTATCTTTCCAATGGTCGCCTCTCTCTCCTTCTTACGAATATCCTCCTGCAATTCAACGAGTTTTTCTGACATGGAGTTAAAAGAGCTTCCCAATTCTGAAAATTCATCATTCGTATTAACCTCAACTCTTTTATCAAAAATTCCCTGTGCAACCTGTTTTGTCCCCTGTATAAGATTCGTTATTGGCATGATTATGTATCTCCTGCCTCCTGCATAGCCTATGAAAGCCATGATAATTAGAAACAGGATGACCATTGCTGTCAGCTCATAGCTTAATCTTACGGCAGGTGCATAAGCCTCGCTGACAGGCTGTTCTATTATAATTCCCCAGCCGAGGGATTTAACAGGCGCAGAGACACCGAGCATCTCGATACCCCTGTAGTCTTTATATCTGAAGATTGCAGATTCACCATTAAGCACAGCTTTTACAATCTCCATGTCCTTAATATTCTCCTCCTGTATTACTCTTACTTTTGAGCCGCTGTCGCCGTGTGCGATGAGCAGACCGCTCTTTGATAC
>JACQEW010000031.1 GCA_016200365.1 Nitrospinota bacterium | reverse complement strand
TGCCTGAAGCTCCTCGAAGGAGCTGAGAAGGGAGGCACGGGATTCGAGCCTTGTCTTTATCTCCGACAAACCTTCCTCTGCAATTTTTAACTCTTCATTCTTCACTCTTAACTCCCCGCTCAAGTCCTCTTTTTCTTTTTTGATGCACTCCAATTGCCCCTTAATTTTTGACAATGACTCCTGACTCCTGACCCCTGACTCCTGACTCCTGATTATATTCTCCTCTAACTCCCTTTTTTCTATCAGCACCCTCTCCCTTCTTTTATGTATAAGGTCAAGTTTCGTATCAAGGGATGTAAGTGTATTTTTTTTCTGCGAGATATGTCCGATAAGTCTTAAAACCTCGGCGTCAAGCCCCTCGACTGCCGACTGTCTTTCCCTGTATTCTTTATTCATTTCATGCAGCCTGCCCTCTTTTTCTTCATAGAGCCTCTTTGTATCTTCTATCCTGAGTTTTATGCTTTCCATTTCTGTAACCCTGTCTTTATACTGGCTGTCATTTATCTCTATCTCTTTCTTTAATCCCTCTATCTCCTCTCCTGCCTTTATATCTTCGTCAGAGAGGTCATCAAGCCGGGTCTTCATAAGCTCGATATGTTCTTCATCCCTCTCTATCCTGCTCACAAGCTCAAACTCCTCCTGCTTTAGTCCTGACAGGGTTTTCTCTTCTGTCGTCAATTCTGTCCTTAAAGTCTCCAGCCTGTTCTTTGCTGACGAGCCTCTTGCCGATGCTTCTACCTCTTTTTCCTTATAGGAGTTATATTCAGTCTCTGTGCTGCCCAGCAGAGCCCTTACATTTTTTATTTCAGAAGATAGAATTTTTAAACCCAGCTCTTTCATCTCCCCGCGGTAATTCTTATATCTCTCCGCCTTATTCGCCTGCCTCTTTAACGAGTTCATCTGCCTCTCGAGCTCTCCGACAATATCCCCGATTCTGAGCAGGTTCTGCTGGGAGGATTCAAGCTTATGTATGGCGGCATTTCTCCTGTGCTTATATTTCATCACACCCGCAGCCTCTTCGATTATAAATCTCCTGTCTTCGGGCTTCGAGCTTATAATCCTGTTCACCTGCCCCTGCTCTATTATGGAGAAGCCCCTTGTGCTTACTCCTGTATCGAGAAACAGGTCTACTACATCTTTGAGCCTGCAGGGGGTCTTATTTATGTAATATTCGCTTTCGCCCGACCTGAAAAGCCTCCTTGCCACGGTAATCTCTTCATAAGCCGAAAGCCCAGGCGCAGTTACGGCGCCGTTAAGATTCGTAACCGTGAGGGAGACCTCTGCTATGTTTAGGGGTTTTCTTCCCTCGCTTCCATTGAATATAAAATCATCCATCTTGTTTCCGCGGAGCATCTTTGAGCTCTGTTCCCCAAGCACCCATCGTATGGCATCGCATATATTGCTTTTGCCGCAGCCGTTCGGTCCCACGATAGCGGTAATCCCCGGCTCAAACTCCAGCTTCGTCTCATCCACAAAGGATTTAAAGCCTATCAATTCGAGAGATTTAAAATACATAGATACATCTCCTCTTCTTTAGCCGCAGACTTATACGACTAAAGAAAAAAAATATTTTAAGCATTAAAATATCACAGCATGATATTCATGTAAAGGGAAAAATACAATTACTTGTATATTTTTTTAAAATAACCACAATATATAGTGTCTGTAATTATTGCATAAATTTACCCCGTTAGAAATATTACGGACAGATAGGACATTTCTAACGGGGTTTATAAATGTTCTCCCAAAAAGCTCTTATTTTGTGGTATAATCGTTTCGAGCTTGAGAATTAGGAGGGTTTATGAAAATAAAAATTATCATAATCAGCATTATTGGATGTCTGTCTTTAGGTTCAAGTAATGCCACTGCAATAGAAGCAGCACCCAAAATAAGTGATAGGGAAATAATAGAAAAACTAACCCGTCTTGAAACACAACTCGTGGAAGGTATGAATGGGCTAAACAAAAGAATTGATGATGTAAACAAAAGATTTGATGATGTAAACAAGAGAATAGATGAGATTAAGGATGGACAGAAGACATTGGAAGGGAGAATAGATACCCTTATCTATGCAGTATGGGGATCTTTTGCAGCTTTAATGGGATGTTTAGTAGCCTTAATAGGTTTTGTAATATGGGATAGAAGGACTGCTTTATCCCCTGCAATAAGAAAGAACAAAGAGCTTGAGGAGAGGGATGATAAGATTGAAAAGGCGTTAAAGGAATATGCCTATAAAGAGCCGAGACTGGCAGAGATACTTCGGAATGTTGGAATAATGTAAGGTGTTTTTAATTAATTGGGGACAGCGACCGTTTAATAAATGGTTGCTGTCCCTATTTTGAAGCCGCTGAAAATGGTGAGCATAACCCACCCTACCTTGTTTTTAATTAATTGGGGACAGCGACCGTTTAATAAATGGTTGCTGTCCCTATTTTGAAGCCGCTGAAAATGGTGAGCATAACCCACCCTACCTTATCAATGCAAGTAGCAGAAAAAAATAATCTAAAAAGGGGATGAAAATATGAGCAATGACAACTCTTATTGCTGGATTTGGTAAATATTTAAGAGGGAGGAAAACATGAGCAAAACAGCAGTAACTATCAATGAAGAAAAGATTCTTGCTGACTTTGAAAAACTTTCAAGAAGATGCAAAAAAGAGGTGGCTGACTTTATATCTTACCTCAAGGCAAAAGAGGAGATTGAAGCAACAAAGGAAATCCTCAATGACAAAGACTTTTTAAACAGCATTATGAGGGGCGATGAGGATTTCAGGGCAGGGCGGTTTAAAAAATGGTCTGAGGTCAGAGAAGATGTATGAAGTTCTTATCTCTCACGAGGCTGAAAAATACTACAAAAAGCAGGATAAGGATACCAAGCAAAGACTGAACAAGTGCATTGATAATCTTAGCATAGAACCGCTTTTTGGTCCGCACATCAAAAGGCTGCATGGAGATTTTGAGGGGAAATACCGTTATGAAATGGGCAATTTCAGGATTGTCTATGAGGTCAATATCAAAAGTAGGACTGTTGAAGTAAAATCAATCAGAGGCAGAGGAGATGTTTATAAAAGATAAAATGCCTATTGACTTAGCTGACCCAATTACTTGTAAATTAACAGGTGTCTTCCTTTTGTTAATTTATTTTTGAAGGGTTATTCTTTTGCTCTAAATAATGTCTTGTTGCTTCTTCCCATTCTTTCTTGGTTTTTGTTTTAAGCCAATCGAAAAAAAACCCAACATGCCTATGTTTATCCCTCAAAGCCGCAAACTTTTTCTGTTCTTCTATAAATAGATTAATAAGCTCAACAATTCGAGCCTGCTCAAGGTGTGCAAAAGATTCAATAAATTCGCTCTTTTCAGCTTCATTTGATGAGATTGATTTGCCGAGTAAATCCATAAAAGGCTCTCTGTAAAATTCTCTGTCAAACCCCTGATTGCTTTTTTGATTTGATACCTTTTGTTCATTTGATTTTTTCATGATTAAATCCTTTTTATTTTAACCTTTGTATTTAGCCTTTCAAAATCACTTCAGGAAATTTTTTCTCACTTCTAAGGCATACACTATACATTCAAGACATCTTCAAGGGTTACAAAACATTATGTTTGAAACGTCTTTCTTATATTCCATCCACACATCTTTTTTAATCTCCTCAACTTCTCCTTCGTAACCCCTCTCAAGCCTGCTCTATCTCCTCTTTTATCTTTGTTTCTCCAAATTGCATTAAAAGCCTGAACCAGCAGAAGAATTAAGTTTAGAGGACAGGGGCGTCCAAAAAGTAGGGATAAATAAATCTGTCCCCTTTTCTGGCGCTATATATGGTTATAATACGCCTCTCGGCGGCAGGAGTTTTTCTATGAGGCTTTTCAGGAAGGACAGTTCATCTTTCTGTGTTTCAAGGGTTGTTTCCGTCTGTGTTTGTCTTCTGTGCATCTGCCACTGCATACGAAGGACAAATCCGAGAATAACAAGGGCAATAGTAATAAACAGACTAAGCATCCAACGGAGATCATCAAAACGGCTATTCATATCATCAAACCTTTTATCTACAGCCTTTATCTCTGCCTTTAATTCTTTTATATCGCCACGAACATTAGCTATTTCTCTATCAATCTTTGCATCAAGATCAGAATACACCTTCTCAATCTTTGCATCAAGTGCAGATAGTTTTTCAATTATCTCCCTGTCGGATATACGAGGGGCAGTCTCTACCGCAAAGACATTTGTAGGATAGCCTGCCCCTGCAAGTAGTAAGCAGGGGATGCAGAATGCAAAATAAAGGCTAATTATAAAAATCTTCTTCATGGTTTAAAGTCTAATTGAAGAT
>JACQEW010000363.1 GCA_016200365.1 Nitrospinota bacterium | reverse complement strand
GTCAAGGCAAATGACAGGTTATCCGAAAAGGTATGCGAAAAATGTGCAGTATTGTAGCTTGTACCCTTTTCGCCATAAGATACGGAGAGGGTGTCTTTTCTCTTGCCCGACTCTCTGGTAAATATGTTAATGACACCCACGAGTGCATCCGCACCATATATTGCCGAGCCCGGACCTCTCATCACCTCTATACGCTCTATGTCGCTCAACGACAGAGGCAGCGTGGGCCACTGTATACCGCTGTAGGGAGTTACATTCACCGGCTGTCCATCCATCAGGACGAGCATTTTAGATGTCTCGTCATAAGCAGAACCTCTGGCTGCAATATCCATATCCGTATATGTCTTTGTGTAACCGTCCATACCGACCACATGCTGCAGAAGCTCCGGGATTGTGTTTGCAGGACTTCTGATAATCTCTTCGTGGGTTATAACAGATATTGCAGAAGGGGATTCTAAAATAGACTCTTCATACCGCGAGGCGGTTACAACAGTCGCGGCAATGGCTTCTGCCCTGAGCCATCTCATCTCTTCCATTAACTTATCTTCTTCTGCCTCTGTGATCGAGGGCATTGTGCATAGAAGAAATAACACGGATATAAAGGCAAAAGGTCTTAAAGAAATCTTTTCCATCCCATCCTCCATTTGTGCTCGTAAGGAAATTATAAAAATTCATATAGAACGCAGATGACACGGATTATACGGATTTTCACGGATTTTAAAACCTTTAATTATTAGGAAACCAGGAATACAGGAATATTATTTCATGGTTTCATGGCTTCCTAATTAATTATTAATCTTTTTATCTGTGTCAATCCGTCCAATCCGTGTCATCCGTGTTCTATTAAGTCTTTGTTCTGTTTTTAAAGTTTATCTTATAATCTTGTTCACCGACTCCAATGCATCCATATTAATCTCCACTCCGTATTCCATAACATTTTTCATGTTGAGTATGATATAAGAGCCGGCAGGATGCTGGATTCTTTCCGGGATATCGGCGCCTATAAGAATATCCCGCGACAGTCCTGCGGCCTGTCTTGCCATGGTCTGAATATCGGTAGAGATGGAAATAGCTGCACCCAAATCAATATATACATCACTATATGAATAAACAGGCTTTTTAAATTTCCTGCTCTTATCGAAAATCTTCATTAGAGAGTCTCTGTCTGAGATTACCGCAGGGTCGGGAATCAGCCATATTGCCTGTGCTTTAGGAACAATGTATTGCAGGGCATCATCCAGTCCATCTTTATTTTCAATCTGCCTTGCGATTATATTTATACCAACCTCCTTAGCGCTCTTTACCGCATCTTCTACCCATTCACGGTTATACCGATTGCTGTAAATTATGCCGATGTCGGTTATTTTAGGGAATATATGACGATAAAGAGTAAGATGCATGAGCGGAGGAAGCTCATTGGCAATGCCGAAGGTCTTATCGGTTAAGGGCAGCCTTTGCCAGTTAATAATGGATGTAAATATAAAATTGCCTTTTCCTGCCGCTTTATTGGCAAAAAGATATGCCCTGCTGCCGATGCAGTATATAACATCGGGTTTACTCTTTGATATTATCTCCGTAAGATTTTTCTCCGATTCGCTGTCTTTACCTAAATCAATCTCCATGACTGGATAACCAATGCCTGTCTTAAATTCCTCATGCGCTATTTTATAGTTAGTAACTGTCCTATCGGAATTTATTATCAGGATTTTTCTTTCCTCGGCGGCTTCCAATATTTCGGATGAAATTAAAAGGACGATTAATATTATTAAACCGAATAAATCCCGATTCATGGATGATTTAATTCCCTTCATTTTCTAATACCCTCCTCTCTGCCTTTTCAACAGGCTTCCAGCCGTCAAAGCCGAGCATCTTGAGTCTGCTTCTCCCTTCATCCGCATTACCCATTCCTGTTAAAATCTCTATTACCCTGTCTCTCAAAGGAGATTGTTTTTTAGGCACGACAACTACAGGCAGGAGCAAATCTCCTGTTTTAACCAATTGTTTAAACATATTATATTGAGAAGAATTGAGATGACTCATTTTTTCAAGGCTGAATTCAGAGGCTATTGCTGCCTGCGCCATTCCAAACCCAACAGACATTAATGCATCAATATCCTTCGGCACCTTTAATATCCTCATAGAGCTTGCTATATGCTCATTTCCCTTTCCGAGAAGTCCTTTTAATAAATGTATTGTATACTCCTCGCTTCCTGCAGATGCAACCGCCGCCCCTTTCAATTGTTTAATCTCCGAAATATCTTTCTTGGTAATCAATATTTTTTCATAGGTGGCTCTGCCTTTAATCGTGGCTATCAGGGACGGCTCAAGAGATAATCTCTTTTTTATGACATTGAAATGCCAGCTCGACAAAATAAATATATCCCCTTCCGAAGCGGATAGACTCTCTTTGATAACCCCTTCAAACACCTGCTCGCTGCTTACAGGCTGGAACTGAAAATTGCCAAGCGGAAAAAGATAGGCATCGAACTCCGCCTTGAGAGAAACAAAATTATTTATATTCGCTTCGGGGTTATAGAAGAATATAGTAGTTTTTTTATCCGCTGAGACGATATCGGGGCAGGAGAGAGTTATGACCGTAAAGAGACACATTGTCGTCACGAACAGAAAAAACAGGAATATCCAATTTTTACCCATCCCTTTTCTCCTTTTTCCTTATCTTCTTCAGCGCCTCATATCCTGACATAACCGGCATCATAATATCAAGGGCAATAATATCCTGATTCACTCATAAACCACCTCAACACTATCGAGGTAGCTTGAGAGATCATTCAACTGCTTTTTTATCTCCTCTGAGTTTTTCCCCAGTGCAGCTTCTTCGATGGAGTGTCCCATATCAGTAATGGCGTCAAAACCATAGCCGCCGCCCGACCCTTTCATAGTATGTCCTGCTATCCGAATAGTCTCATAATCACCTTTTTCGAGTGCGTCCAGTATCGTTTTAACATCTTCGTGCCTGTTCTGAAGAAACCCTGGCACAAGCTCCTCGATATCGGCATCTACATGGACAATAATTTTTTCATTTTTATTTTGCGTCATTCCATCACCCCCCTTTGTATGGTTATTTTATTTACCCCGTTAGAAGTTTACATAACGAAGGCAAAGAGAAAGGAACAGGACAAGTATGCCCCAAATATGAGAACTTCTAACGGGGTTTACCTTTCAAATAGCGCCTCAACGAATGGCTCCGGCTCAAATTCCCGTAAATCTTCTATACTTTCTCCGACTCCAATCAGCTTTACAGGTATCTTCAGTTCGTCAATAATATTGATGACCACCCCGCCTTTTGCCGTGCCGTCGAGTTTTGTGAGGGCAATGCCTGTTATACCTACCGCCTCATTAAAAAGTTTTGCCTGAGAAATAGCATTCTGTCCTGTTGTCGCATCGAGAACCATGAGTATCTCATGGGGTGCGCCGGGAAGCTCTCTGCCCATTATCCTCTTTATCTTCTTCATCTCCTCCATGAGATTCACCTTTGTATGCAGCCTTCCTGCAGTATCCGCTATCATGATGTCATACCCCCGCGCCTTTACAGATTGAATTGCGTCATATATAACCGCCGAAGGGTCAGCGCCGCTCTGATGCTTTATAACAGGACATCCGCTCCTTTCGCCCCATATCTCAAGCTGCTCTATGGCAGCAGCCCTGAATGTATCGCCTGCTGCAAGCAATACCTTCTTCCCTTCTTTTTTATACTTACTGGCGAGCTTCCCAATGGTTGTTGTCTTGCCAGAGCCATTTACGCCGATTATCATTATGACAAAAGGTGAATCCTTTGGAAATTGGAAATTGGAAATTGGAAATTGAGAATTAAGAATTGACAATATCCTCTCTTTCAAACACTGCTCTACATCCTTTGACTCTTTTAGTTTGTTTTTCTTTGCATCCTCTCGTAAACCTGAAATTATCCTCGATGCTGAATGGACACCAACATCCGCGGTTATTAACAACTCCTCAAGCTCCTCAAAAAACTCCTCATCTATCCTGCCCCTGCCGGTTATCTTTGTCAGTCCCGATAAAAAACCGCTTCGGGTCTTTGACAAACCAGATTTCAATCTCTCAAACTTGTCCCTGTATGTTTTAAACAGGGAAATACCTTTCTTTTCATTCATAATATTAAGCATATGCTATAATATTTTGATAATCCAAAGCTCAAAGTTTAAATAATTTGGATTTGGAATTTTGGGCTTTGTTTGGCATTTGGATTTTGACATTATATTTAATGCTGTCTTTTGAGGGTTGTAGTATCATAATTTCTATGAAATGACGCAGGATTCAGGTTTAAATATGCTTACTTTTCTATAACAGGGGTTTTAATTCCCTTGCCCTTTCAAACCCAATCTGGAGAGCCTTTTTGTTTAATTCGAGGAATGTAGATGGGACCCTTGCCAGCACAGCTTTTTCGATCGCCTCGTGAGATACAATTTTTGTTAATTCCACAATCATGCCGAGGGAGATAATATTGGCAACTATAATTTTACCAAGCTCATCTCTGGCAATTGATGATATTGGATAGCTGTATATCTTAAAATCCCCCTTGGGATTATCCTTTACTTCTGTGGAATCAAGAAGGAGAATACCGCCCTTTTTAATATCCTTATGATATTTATTAGACGCCTCCTGTGTCATTGCAAGCATGGCATCAATGCTGGTTGCCTTTGGATAGTCTATCTCTTCATCGCTGATTATAACCTCGCTGCGAGAGGCGCCGCCTCTCGATTCAGGGCCATAAGACTGGCTTTGAGAGGCATTTTTACCATCATATATAGAAGCTGCCTCTGCCATTATTATCCCTGCTAAAATCATTCCCTGCCCCCCCGAGCCGCTGAATCTCATTTCATATCTATAACCCATATTCTCCTCCATAAAAGTGTCATAGAGTCATAGTGTCAAAGTATCAAAGTATTCCCCCTTAATAAAGGGTGGCAGGGGGTTGTCCCTCTGACTCTCTGATACTCTGAAACTTTGATACTTTTTTATCCCTTCTTACCCCCTGCCTTTTCCACCAGTTTTGCATACTCAGCGGTATACTCAGTCCTCTCCTTTTTATAGAGTATCCCTCTTAATAATTTGCCCTCAAGCTTTTCAGGAGGAAGTCCTGCTGCCTGCTTGACGGATATTGTCCCATCCTTTTCTATCTTTTCCATCATCTCTGATACGGTTTTATATTTATTAAATCTCCCATAGTAGGTAGGGCATGAGTCGAGTATATCTATTACCGCAGTCCCTTTGTGCATGATTGCTTCATAGAGGGTCTTTTCAAGTTCTGCATAGTGATATGCCGTTGCTCTCGCTACAAAGGTAGCGCCCGCTGCCTCTGCCATCTTGCACACATCGAAGGGAGGCTCGATATTTCCGTAACGGCTTGTTGTCGCAATCATACCCTGCGATGTAGTCGGAGAAAACTGACCGCTGGTCATGCCATATATGTAGTTATTGTAGACCATGATAACCATATCAATATTTCTCCTACAGGTATGTATGAAATGGTTTCCACCTATGGCAAGGGCGTCTCCATCTCCTGTTGTAACAATAACCTTTAAATTTGGTTTTGCCATCTTTAGCCCTGTTGCAAAGGCAAGCGCCCTCCCATGCAATGTGTGAAGGGTATTGAAATTCACATAGCCCGGTGTCCTGCTGGAGCAGCCTATGCCGGATACAAGCGCAAAATCATCATTGGAGCGACCTATGGCATCAATTGCCCTCAACAGGCTTTTAAGGACTATACCGTGTCCGCACCCTGCACACCAGATATGCGGGAGCTTCCCCTTTCTGATATATTTTGAATAGTCAAATGGAACCTGTTTTGCCTTCTTTGATTTCTTTGTTGCTGCTGCTACTGTTTCCATATCTTATCATCCTCCAATTATGCAATCTTTTCTATCTCATCCATAATCTTTTTAGGATAGATCGTCTCTGTATCTACCTTAAAAATTCCTTTTACTTCACATTCTCCTTTTGACGCCCTGACAACTTCGTGATAGACCTGTCCCAGATTCATCTC
>JACQEW010000379.1 GCA_016200365.1 Nitrospinota bacterium | reverse complement strand
TTATCTTTTTGCCGATTGTCTGCCCTGTAGAGCCGTGAAAGAGTGTGAAGTAAAGGCAGCTTATGGTCATATAAATAGCTATTGCAGAGAGTCCATATATAATAAAGGTATCAAGATTTTGAATAATATCTTCTATGGATGCAAAACTTGTCTCATTAATATCAAGGTTTAATTTAAGAGGTGTTATTATTATCTCTGTTAGAATCTGGAGTATTATATTATCAATTATAAATGCCGGAAGTCTTCTCCAGAACCCTGCCTTTACCATTTCGGATGACAATGGCGCTGTTGTAATCGTATATGATGATGAGCCGAGGTTATATGAAGCATCCATAGATTAATAAAGTGAAAGTGAAAGTGAAAGTGAGAAGCAATAGATTCCTTACACTTACACTTACACTTTTTATTCACTTTCCTCAAGCCCGGCAATGTCCTCGAGAGAAAGTGTTATCTCCTCTACCGGGGCTTGTTCTTCCTTTTTTATTTCTATCTGCGGCTTTTCCCCGGCAGGCTGTTCATCCGTGTCAAGAGTCAGCTCAATCTCTTCTTTTTCCTCCGGAATCTCTAAATTGAACTCTATCTCCCCCTTTTCTTCCCCCTGAGCAGGCGGAGGGGATACCTCTGCCGCTTCTAATTGGGGCTCTGCCATCTCCTCAGGCAAAGTAATTTCTATCTCTCCTTTTTCTTCTGCCGCAACCTCAACCAACGTTTCTTCTGCTGTCTTACCGGCAGATTCTTCTACAGAAATGGAAGGAGAATACAAATGATGACCGAGCGCCGTCTCCTGTATTGTTTCAGGGGCAGCCTCCTCTACCGCTGTTGCAGCTTCCGATGTCAATGTCTCTGTCTCTCCCTCTTCTTCTGAACCTTCGGCATATTTTAATACATTAATAACGCCGGGAGTAAATGCCGCAACCCCCATGGCTGACTTGAACTGGCTGAGGTCCCTGCCGCATTTCCTGCAAGTATCTAAATATTCAAAACTCACATAACCGCATTTAGGGCATTTCATAATTCATACCTCCAAAAGTGTAAGTGCAAGTGTAAGGGTAAGGAATCTATTGCTTCTCACTTTCACTTTCACTTCTGTTAATTAGGTTTTTGTTCTGCCTTGCTGACTTTAAGAATAATATAAAAATATGTGTGCGTCAAGGGAAATTCAAGGATTTCAAGGGATTTGATAAACTTTTATATTGTTAAGTCACCCTTTTATAGGCTATATTATTATTATGAAGAAGGAATTATTTATCCGAAGGAATTCTCTCGAAAATAGAATTAACTCATCTGAACGTCCCTCTGAGAATTCCTTCTCAATAAAGAATATTCATATTCATATACCTTACAAATATCTTAGTGCATATTTGCCTCTAATTTTAGAGAATGATTGTAATATCGAGTTGTTTGTTCCTGCAAGCGATATGGACAATACCCCGCTGAGAGAGTTGGAGCTGGTAAAAAAGGCTTTAAATAACGGAACACTTCTTACATGGCATGCACCTTTCATGGATTTAAGTCCCGGAGCTGTGGATGAAAAAATAAGGCAGGTAACTTCAGAAAGGATAAAACAGGCAGCAAGAGAATCTCTTCCATTTAACCCCCGCTTGATAATAGTTCATCCAGGCTATGACGATTACAGGTTCAATGAACAGGAGGATAAATGGCTTAAAAACAGCCTTAAGACATGGAGAGATATTTTAAATGAATACCCGGATACCAATTTTGCAGTCGAGAATGTCTTTGAAAATAAACCCGATACATTAGAGAGATTGATTAAGGAAATGGACTCCCGGAGATTCGGATACTGTTTTGATGCAGGACACTTCAATGTATTTTCAAAGATTCCCCTGAAGGAGTGGCTGGCGAGGCTCGGCAGCTATATTGCAGAGGTACACCTCCACGATAATGATGGCAAATGGGACGACCATTTCGGATTAGGCGAGGGGAATTTTGATTTTGATACGCTGTTCAATTTTTTAGAGGGAATTAACAAACAGCCTATCTTTACTCTTGAGGCACACACGAAGGAGGGTGTGCTTAAGAGTATAGAATACCTTGAAAAGAGAATTAAGAATGAAGAGTGAAGAATGAAGAATTAAAAACTCTTAACTCTTAACTTTAAAGTGGGGGTGTTTGTATGGGTAAAGAGGTTATAATCGTTGTTGATATGCTAAAGGGGTTTCTTGAAAAAGGCTATCCCTTATACTGCGGCGGCGATGCGAGGGCGATAATACCCAATGTTGTATCACTCCTTAAAGATAAAAAGGATGCGGAGATAATATATGTCTGTGATAATCATGCAGAGGATGATAAGGAATTTAAGATGTTCCCAAGACATTGTGTAAAGGGGAGCGTGGAATCGGAGATTATAGAGGAGCTTAAACCATTTAAAGGAAGGGTTATACCCAAAACCAGATACAGCGGATTTTATAATACTAATTTAGAAAGCATCTTGAAGGAAATTGCCCCTGAAAAGGTGATAGTGGCCGGCGTCTGCACGGATATATGTATAATGCACACAGTGGCGGATTTGAGAAACAGGGATTACAATGTGGAAGTTCCGGCAAGCTGTGTTGCATCCTTTGATAATGATAATCACAGGTTTGCACTCAAGCATATTGAAAAAGTTCTTGGGGCGAAGATTGTATAACAGTTAATAGAACGCAGATGACGCTGATTTAAACGGATTTTCGCTGATTCAAAAACAAGTAATTATAATCAGTGTCAATCCGTA
>JACQEW010000378.1 GCA_016200365.1 Nitrospinota bacterium | reverse complement strand
TTTACATGAACAAAATTAACATGATTTCTTTTAAATCTGCGCTCATCTGTGTGCTTTTATGGCTTTTTGCCGTTAATTCCACTGCTGCCGAGATTGCAGTCGTGAAGAGCAAGGATATCGAGCCATACAATGCCGCTATCTCGGGCTTCAAAAAGGTGATTCGGGAGAATATAAGCGAAAACAACATGGATGGAGATATTAAAAAAGGTATTGCCATTACCGATAGGTTAAGAACGGAAAAACCGAATCTCGTGGTAAGCCTCGGCGCTGAGGCGTCTTACATAACAAGCCAGAATATAAAGACAATCCCCGTTGTGTTCTCGATGGTAACCAATCCTCCCCGCTATAATATTGGAGACGGCAATGTAACAGGCGTAAGGCTCGATATACCCGTAAAGACCCAACTCGGTTTTTACAGGGAGATTCTACCAGATGTCAGGAAGATAGGGATTATATACAGCGATGAAGGAACGAAGAAGTTTATAGACGAGGCAAGACACCTATCGGCTCAATATGATATGGAAATCGTGTCAATCGGGATCAAGGAGATGAGGGAGCTTCCGCAGGCAGTAGAAAAGATACTGTCGGAGTCGGACTCTCTATGGCTGCTCTTTGACCCGCTTGTTACATCTTCGCCGAGAATAGTTCAGGAGGTTATTATATTCAAGGCGCTGCAGAAAAAGATTCCGGTTGTGGGCTTTAATAAATGGTCGGTTACTGCCGGCTCTCTCTACTGTTTATACAGTGAATATGAAGACATCGGGAGGCAGACAGGCGAGATGGCAGACAGGATATTGCGGGGCGAAAACCCATCTTCCATCCCCATAGAATCGCCGAGGGATGTTAAGATACTTTTCAATAATAAGGTGCTTGACAGGGTCGTCTCGAAGGGGAGGGTAAATATGCCGGAAAAGGCGTATATGTGGCAGGGGGAGTAACGGAGCTACTCTCCCTAAAAGTGTCATTGCGATTTTTATTTGTGTGTCATTGCGAGGGGCAAAGCCCCGAAGCAATCCCAATTATGTTAGAAAGGCAATATTACATCTACATAATGACTAACAAATACAACACAGTGCTTTATACAGGTGTTACTAACGATTTAAAGAGAAGATGTTATGAACACAAAGAGAAGTTGGCTGAAGGGTTTACAAAAAAATACAACATTAATAAATTGGTTTATTATGAATTTTGTGAAGATATAAATACCGCTATTATAAGGGAAAAGCAAATAAAAGGCGGCTCAAGAAATAAGAAAATAGAATTGGTGAATAAAATGAATTCTCAATGGAAAGATTTGTATGATGAATTATAAGATTGCTTCCCCTTCGCTCCGCTCAGGGCTAAAGGCTCACTCGCTCGCAATGACACAAGCGAAGGGGCTCGCAATGACACGCAAAATAGGAGTGTCATTGCGAGGAGCGAAGCGACCGAAGCAATCTCAAAAGATGGGATTGCTTCGCCACCAAAGATGGCTCGCAATGACACAATAATATGTTAAAGAATCTTTCTCTTAAACTCAGGATGATGCTTTACTCCACCGTAATGATTATCATGGTGGTCTCTATCCTCTCATCAATCCTCCTCTATTATCACCACAGACACATCTGGAGGGAGTTTGAATTGAGGGTGGAATCTCTGAGCGCAGGGCTTTCCCATGACCTGCAATTAGCGTTGATGCTGGAGGATAAAGCCTCTATCGAGAGGATGTTAAAAGGGTTTTTAACTATAGAGGATGTCGTATCGGTCATTGTCTTCGATAAAAAAAATAGTGTCCTTGTCAAACACGGCAGCCCATTCTCCACACCTGAAGGCTTGAGGTATGCGGTTAAATATCCTGTAGAGATAGAGGCAGAGATAACTGCAGAGCCTATCGAGGGTGACATTCCCACGCAGACCCCTGACAGAAACATTCAGGGGCAGGGCATAGGAACGAGGGGGCAGAGTGTTGGAGCGAAAGGCGGCATAGAGAAGATAGGGAGTGTGGAGATAACCTTCAGCACCGAGAGAATCAGGGATAATTTGAGAAATATGATTTATGTCGTTATATTCTTCACTTTTATTACAATCGTCCTCAGGCTCACCAGCGACTACATATTCACCAGCGGAATTACAAGACCCATAACGATGCTGATGCAGGGCGCAGAGGCTGTGGCAGACGGAGACTTTTCTCATAAAATAGAGATTGCCTCTTCAGGCGAGATAGGGAGACTTGCATCATCATTTAACAGAATGATTATTGCATTAAAAGACAGGGACGATGAGATACGGTTCCAGCATCAGAAGCTGCAGGGTAATTATAAGGATCTGGAGGATTCCCATAAAGAACTGGATGATGCTTATGAGACGCTGGCAGGGACCGCAAAGGAGCTGGAAGAACATAAGACGGAGCTTGAGAATAAGGTAGTCGAGAGGACAAGGGAATTGCATGACGCACATGCAAAGCTCCAGGAATCTTATGAGAGATTAAAGGAGATAGACAGGCTTAAATCCGAATTTTTGGCAAATATGAGCCATGAGCTCCGAACCCCGTTAAACTCCATCATAGGATTCTCAAAGGTTATCCTCAAGGGCATAGACGGACCGATAACGGATATTCAAAAGACAGACCTTACCGCCATACACCAGAGCGGCCAGCACCTCCTTACTATTATCAATGACATCCT
>JACQEW010000030.1 GCA_016200365.1 Nitrospinota bacterium | reverse complement strand
TATTTTGGTTTAACCTTACAGGTGATATTTTATATCATCTGAAACCTTTTATCCATGAGGGTCTTTCTCTTTTTTGCCATCTCTATATCGGGATTTGGGGATGTTAAGGAACTTGATAATGACTAATCTCTATGCAATAATAATAAATTACAATGTCAATGTAATAATGTAAGGATCGGTTGTAACCGAAGGGGCGGTAGCTTGTCTTCATGTAACAAAAACCTGATGAATAGAACACGGATAACACAGATTTAGCTGATTAACACGGATAACCCCCCTCTTTCCCCCCTTTATAAAAGGGGGGATGAAAGGGGGGTTAAAAAATCTGTGTAAATCCGTAAAATCAGCGTTATCAGCGTTCTATTGTGATTTTATAATTTTCTTGTATAAGTAAATATGGACTTCTGGAAGAATAAAAGAGTTGTCGTTACCGGCGGCGCCGGATTTCTCGGCTCCTTTGTAGTTGAGAAGCTTCAGGAAAGAGACTGCCGAGAGGTATTTGTACCACGCATCAGGGAGTATGACCTTCGGCAGATGGAGGCTGTCCAAAGACTCCTCAAAGACGCGAAGCCGGACATAGTTATCCATCTGGCGGCACGCGTGGGCGGTATTGGCGCCAATCGTGATCACCCTGCCGAATTTTTTTACGATAACCTGATGATGGGTGTGCAGCTTATGCATGAATCATGGAAATCCGGTGTGGGCAAGTTTGTTGCTGTGGGAACAGTATGCGCCTATCCGAAATTTACGCCTGTGCCTTTCAGGGAAGAAGATCTCTGGAACGGCTATCCCGAAGAGACTAATGCTCCTTATGGTCTGGCAAAGAAGATGCTTCTTATTCAGGCACAGACATACAGGCAGCAATATGGTTTTAATGCAATTTATCTTCTCCCTGTTAATCTTTATGGAGAGAGGGACAATTTTGACCCAGAGAGTTCTCATGTCATTCCTGCCCTTATTCTCAAATGTGTTGAAGCCCTGAAGCGCGGCGATGACCAGATTGTTGTGTGGGGCACAGGAAAACCGACGCGTGAATTTCTGTATGTAGAAGATGCAGCAGAGGGTATTCTCCTGGCAGCGGAGAGGTATAACGGCGCTGATCCTGTGAACTTGGGATCGGGGATGGAGATTAGTATTAAGGAACTTGTACACCTAATTGCCAGGCTGACAGAATTTAAGGGAGAGATTGTGTGGGATGCCAGCAAACCTGACGGTCAGCCCAGGCGCTGCCTGGATACAAGCAAAGCAGAACGACTTTTTGGATTCCGCGCAAAGACATCATTTGAAGAGGGGTTAAGACGAACTATTGAGTGGTATAGAAAGAACTGTGAACAGTAATTTTCAAGCTATAAATGTTGAAGGGGATAGGATGGGTGAACAGGAAAAGGGCATAGTTACCCTCATTCACCCATCCCGCGGCTGGGTATCGTTAAAGCTTTCAGAGTTGTGGGAATATCGCGAGCTTCTCTATTTTCTAACATGGCGCGATATAAAGGTGCGATATAAGCAAACTGCAATTGGCGCAGCATGGGCGATTATTCAGCCCCTTTTTACTATGGTAGTTTTCAGCATATTCTTCGGACAACTGGCCAAAATACCATCCGATGGAATACCCTACCCCATTTTTGCATACTGCGCCCTTCTTCCCTGGCAGCTCTTTGTTTATGCATTAAATGAATCTTCAAACAGTTTAGTTGCAAATCAGGGATTGATTACAAAGGTTTATTTTCCACGCCTGATTATTCCTGTTGCACCGGTTTTGGCCGGTTTGGTAGATTTCTGTATAGCTTTTCTTGTGCTTGTCGGTATGATGTTGTTTTATGGTATTGTCCCTACCTTTGCCATATTGACACTGCCTCTTTTCTTGATTCTATCTGTTGCTACGGCATTAAGTGTGGGATTATGGCTCTCGGCTCTAAATGTGCAATACCGTGATGTCCGTTATACGATACCCTTTCTGTCCCAGTTCTGGCTTTTTGCTACCCCTGTTGCATATCCAAGCAGTCTGGTGCCGGAACAGTGGCGTGCGCTTTACGGTCTAAATCCAATGGCAGGGGTTGTAGAGGGGTTTCGCTGGGCATTGCTCGGCAAGACAGATGGACCAGGTGCATTAGTGGTAGTGTCTGTGCTGGTAGTAATAGTATTGTTTGTAGGTGGAATGTACTATTTCCGCCGTATGGAGAAGGGCTTTGCAGATGTGGTGTAAAAGATGAGTGATATTGTAATACGCGCTGAGAACCTATCTAAACTCTACCGTATTGGTAGCCGTGAATCCTATAAAACTCTGAGAGATGTCTTAACCGATGCTATATATGCACCCTTGCGCTGGTTTAGAAAATCAAACTCCGGACTTCAAACTCCAAATTCAAACTTCATCTGGGCATTAAAGGATGTATCTTTCGAAGTCAATCACGGAGAGGTCGTAGGCATTATTGGCCGCAACGGTGCAGGCAAAAGCACCCTCCTTAAAATTCTCTCCCGCATTACAGAGCCTACTGCAGGATACGCCAGAATTTATGGTCGGGTTGGTTCGCTCCTTGAGGTAGGCACAGGCTTTCATCCTGATCTAACCGGTCGTGAGAACATCTACTTAAACGGAAGTATCATCGGGATGAAGAAGGCTGAAATTGATCGTAAATTTAATGATATTGTGACTTTTGCCGAGATAGAAAAATTTATTGATACGCAGGTGAAACATTACTCCAGCGGTATGTATGTCCGTCTTGCCTTTGCGGTAGCAGCCCATCTGGAGCCGGAAATTTTGCTGGTGGATGAAGTGCTGGCAGTAGGTGATGCCGCCTTTCAAAAAAAGTGTATAGGGAAAATGGGAGATGTGGCAAAGGAAGGTCGTACGGTAGTGTTTGTGAGCCATAACATGGTTAGCGTTAGCAGCTTATGCAATCGGGTAATTCTATTAAAGGGCGGACAAATAATAGAGGATAGCAAGCCATCTATTGCGATCGAGAGATACCTGAGAGAATCTTTTGCCGATCAGACAGTAGATATTAGGGTACGCCAAGATAGAATTGGGTTGGGGAAGGTGAGATTTACCAAGGTTCGCCTTTTAAACAATTCAGGAGAACAAATAAACTCTATTGGGATGGGAGAATCTCTAACCGTCGAGGCTGAGTTTGAAGTTAACTCAGAACTTACTAATCCGGTTTTTGGAGTTTTGATAGATAATATGTTCGGAGAAACTGTTTTGCGCGGATATTCTCGTGAAAGCTCATCATTTGTTCCTGATGTCTGCGGAAGCGGTAAAATTACCTGCACTTTTCCAAAGATTCCGCTTATGCATGGTGTGTATGGGATATCGTTATGGGTATCCATACTCCGTGAGTGCGTTGATTTTGTTCGAAATACCACTAAATTAGTAATTGAACCGGCGGATGTTTATAAAACAGGTGTGCGGCCCGAGAAAGACGGAGGTGGACTCTGTTTTACTGACCATTTATGGAGATTCGATTACTTATCAAATAGGCTGAAATAAATATATATTATAGTCCTGTATTTCGTTGGAGTGGGCAGGATATGGAGCAAAGAGTATTGAAAATATTTCAATGGCAAGACAAATTATTCAATGGAGCAAAAAGGTTAAAATATTTTTTTAGAGATAGGAAACTCTCGGAAAATGGACCGGTCAATCCGATTTCTGAAAAGGATTTAAAGAAATTTTTCCTTTCAGATGAAGAACAGGTTAGAAGGGTTAAAAACCATATTGAGAGGGTTGGAAAAAAGCCTGTCAATAAAAAGAAACCCCGTGTCTTTGTTGCTGTCCATCATGTCAACTGGGAAAAGCACGGATTGGTGGATGGATGGGCTGAGGTTGCCGACATTATTCATTATGATTGGGGAGGTTCTTTTGATCAGGATGCTCCGACTTGGCATGAGAAGGACAAACCACTCTTTAATGCAGAGTTGCTGCGTCGTGTTGAACAAGCCTGCCGGGAAAAACCTATAGATATTTTTTTTTCTTATCTTTCTGGAAATTGGGTTTATCCGGATACAATACGGGCTATTGGCAAATTAGGACCTATAACGATTAATATCAGCTTTGATGATCAGGTAAAGTTCTGGGGATATCGAAGGGGAAGCGGTCTTTCTGGAAATGCTGTGATAGGACCTGAGTTTGATATTTGCATTACCTCCGCATCAATACTAGATGTTTCCAAATATATAGCAGTTGGCGCAAACCCGTTGTTTCTTCCTCCGGCAGTCAATCCTTCAGCTTTCTCCTCACCGCAACTCTCGCGGGATATTTCGATATCCTTTGTTGGGCAATGCTATGGGATACGTCCAAAGATTGTTGAATATCTCAGAATGCAAGGTATACCTGTCCAAACATTTGGAATGGGATGGCCGGGTGGAGAGCTTCCATTGTCCGAACTTAAGAATATTTATGCACGGTCAATAATCAATATAGGATTTGGCTACATTGGAGGTTCGTCTAAACTTGTAGGCTTGAAAGGACGTGATTTTGAGGTTCCAGTTACAGGAGGTCTTTATTTGACTACCTATAATTCCGATCTTGAGGGCTATTTTATTATAGGAAAAGAGATAGATTGTTACCGTAATAAAAATGAATTGGCGAGGAAGCTAAAGTTCTATTTAAACAATCCTGATTTGGCATTAAAAATTGGAGAAGCAGGACGGCAGAGATGCTTGTGCGATCACACATGGAAAAACAGGTTTGAATCCATACTCAAAATTGCAGGCTTTCTACAGGATTTTAAAAGTCATGAGAGATAAAAAAATTCTTTTTGTTTTACCGGAGTCTTCTAAACTCGGAAATTGGAACTCGCCAAAACCCAATCGGGGAACCTTCGAGCTTCACCTCGGTTTTTTATGGATGGCAGCCTATCTGATAAAAGACGGCTGGAAGGTTCAAATTCTGGATTGCCGCTGGCAGGATTATAAAAGCTTTGATTATGGGGATGTTCTTTTTGTTGGAATCAGCACGGTAACGGGGGTGCAGATATTGAATGGGTTGGAGGTTGCGAGGCATGTTCGAAAAATGAATCCGGAAATTCCATTGGTCTGGGGCGGACCTCATCCAACCATTATGCCGGAACAGACGCTGAAAAACGAGCTTGTAGATATTATCGTGATTGGCGAAGGTGAAAAAACTGTAAGTGAGTTAGCTAACTTTTTTTCAGGGCAGGGCAAATTGGAATCAATATTGGGAATTGGTTATAAAAAAGATGGCAATATATTCATTAATCCACATCGCCCTTTCCTCGATATGGATGAGATTGATTTTTTACCTTATGATATTTTTGATGCAGACAAGTATGGTTTTTACGATGCGATTCCATATCATTCGAGCCGCGGTTGTCCTTATGAATGTACTTTTTGTCATAATCGCGTTGTTAATAAACGAAGTTGGCGAAGGCAGTCCACTGAACGTCTCCTCGATATTATGGGAAAATGGATTGCTGTATATCGTCCCAAATATGTGAATTTTTATGAAGATGAATTTTCCATAGATCGAAAACGGCTTGAGAAAATTTGCCAAGGATTTATTGACCGTAATTTTAATGTAAGATGGTATGCTACCGGTAGGATGAACACCTTCAGCCAATATGACGATGAATTGTTGATACTTCTCAAAAAATCCGGTGTTGAGCGTATTGCCTTTGGTGTAGAATCTGGAAGCGAGAAAGTTCTGCAGCACATAAAAAAACAAATAACTATAGATAACATCTTTGAAACAGTTGATAAGTGTAAAAAGTTTGACATAGTTCCCGTAATCAGCTTTATTATAGGTTTTCCCTCAGAGGACAGGGAAGATAGAAGAAAAACGATAAAAATTATTAATGAGCTAAAACGGATTTATCCATTGGCAGATATTAATGGGGTTTTTCTTTATACGCCCTACCCAGGCACGCAAACATTTGAGGAAGCGGTAAAACATGGTCTTCAATCGCCAAAATGCTTGGAGGAATGGGGAGATTTTATTTTTTCTGGAAATAAAAAATATTATCCATGGCTTAAGCGAAGAGAATATCTCAGATTATTCACTATTTTTCAAACTTCCAGAATGTTGAGTACTTATGCCAATTATAAAATAGGAGATATTTTAAAAAGGGTTAAAAGTGACATTATTAAATATATCTGTAAGCCAAAGGTTAAGGCTATTGAATCACATTCTTCATCTTCAACTTATCAGATTAAAATGGTTGGAAAGATGGGGTATTGGGAGATAAGAAGAAAATACCTATTTGACCTCTTTGCTTACATCTTCAGGGCTGTATATTTTATTATTGCACGGTTGAGATGGAAGTTAAGTTTTTTTGGATACTTTGTGGATATCTGGTTTTATGAATTTGTGAGAAAGAAAATCTTGAAACTAAGAACAGGATTTCCTATTTGAATGACAGGGGCAGGCAGGGTAAATTGACGACTGTATCCGGAATATATACCCCTTGGATAAGTATCCATATCATATCTCTGGAAAGAGAGAAGAGGACAGGGCAATAAAAATATTTTATCTGGGAGTACACGAGGGGCATGCCGGATGGGGGTCTGAGTGGTTTGTAAACAATGCCTTTAATACCCTCGGTCATAAAACTTATTGCGTGGATTACCGCAAAAATCGCCACAAGTTATACAAATACTTCCTCAATGCACCGCAAAATGATGTATTTCTCCTGCAAAGAGGAGAGTATTTTCCTATTCCCTTAATAAAATCTATAGGAGTTCCAAGGTTTTTTTGGGCAAGCGAACTGGTGAGCAGATGCAGGGACCAGGATAGACTTCTAAAGCATAACTTATTCGATCACATTTTTTTACATTCGAATAAGTGTCGAGAGGCGGTTGTTTCATGGGGGTGGGTTGACCCCAAGAGATGTTCTGTACTCCTAAATGGTTTTGACGAATCCCTTTTCAGACCGATTCCTAATATACAGAAAGATATAGATATACTATTTATAGGCACTATAACGACACGGAGAAAAGAGATACTAAATAGGCTTAAATCACAGTTTAATGTCCTTATAGCCTCTGCATTTGGAGAGGAAATGGTTCGTCTGTTTAACAGGGCAAAGATTGTGTTGAACATTCATGCCGAGGATGTTTTGGATACCGAAACGCGGGTTTTTGAGGTGTTAGGATGCGGCGCCTTTCTGCTTACAGAACGATTGTCACCTGAGAATCCATTTTCGCGTAATGAACTGGTCGAATTTGACACGACAGAAGAACTTTGCAATAAACTGCAATACTTTCTTAATCATGATGATGATAGAAATAAGATAGCCGGACATGGGTATGCTGCAGCTTTTAGTGGTCACACCTATATCCATCGCGCTCAAGAAATAATTAGAATTATGTCTGCTTATGTGGGTTCAATGGATAAGGAGAGCGATAAGACTATAAAGAGGAATTGGCAATTCTGCGCATATGGTATGAGTGAGCCTTTTCTTCGCTTAGGGAAAAATATTTCAGAAAGAGCTGGATATGCGGCTTCAATGATAAGAAACCTTATTTCTATGGCAGCAAAGCGAAATTAAAACGAGAAGGTATTGTCCGAGATGAATATTGGCATAGTAACAACATGGTGTGAAAGGGGAGCGGCGATGGTTTCTCGTGCGTATATGAAAACCCTTTCTCATCAGCACAAGGTTTTTATTTATGCGAGGGGTGGGGGCTATTATGCACAGGGAAATCCCGAATGGGATGGAGAGCATGTTACATGGGGGAAACGAATTCCGGGGAAAAAAGTGGATTGGAAGGAGTTTAAAGGGTGGATATCGAAAAACCGACTCGATATGGTTATATTCAACGAAGAGCATGATTGGGAGCTTGTAATTAAAACGCTCAAAACCGGTATTATTGCCGGTGCCTATGTTGATTATTATAAACCCGAGACAATCCCATTTTTTTGGCTTTATGACTTCTTGCTCTGCAATACGAAGCGGCACTACAGCGTTTTCAAAGACCATCCGCAGGCATTTTATATTCCGTGGGGAACCGATATAGATGTTTTTAAACATCAAGATAAGTTAAATGATGGCGTAACCTTCTTTCATTCAGCCGGTATGAGCCCGCTCCGTAAAGGGACCGATATTTTGGTAAGGGCATTTCAGAATGTTAATGGAAAGGTAAAGTTAATCATTCATTCCCAAGGCGCATTTATCGAACATCCTCCTACTGCTTCAATTATTGCAGGAGACCCAAGGATTGAACTGATTGAAAAAGAGATAACCGCTCCAGGGTTGTACCATCTTGGCGATATATATGTATACCCAACACGGTTAGAGGGTATAGGCTTGACCATAGCCGAAGCCCTTGCATCCGGGCTGCCTGTAATTACTACAGATGCCCAGCCTATGAACGAGTTTGTAGTGAATGAGCTGAACGGCAGGCTTGTTAAAGTTGAAAAATATAACACAAGAGCTGACAATTATTATTGGCCCGAGAGTATCTGTTCTGAAACAGGGTTGACCGAAGCAATGCAGTTTTATGTGGATAATATTTCTACTCTCGGGGATTATAAATATCGCGCGCGGCAGTATGCTGAAACCAATCTCAATTGGGAAAAAAACTCTCAGGTTCTCCGTAACCTCGTAGAGAATATATCTCGCAATCCCGGAAGGTCTGACCGCAGACTGGTAAAATCTGCTGCTATATATGAATGGTATAAATATCATCGCTATCCGAAACCTGTTGAATATGCGATAATCGCTTTACAGAGGATTGGTGCGGGATGGATGAGGAGATTTTTAAAAAATCTTTTACCCTCAAAGCTCATAGGAGATACAAAATGAAAGTCCTTTGTGTTTTTGGAACCCGCCCCGAGGCGATTAAGTTTATCTCAGTTATACATGCACTGCGGGCGCAGGGCAACAAGCCTATAATATGCACAACATCGCAGCATCGGCAGATGCTTGATCAAGTTCTCGCCACTTTCGATATAAAGCCTGATATTGACCTCGATATTATGCAGCCAAATCAGAATCTTTTTGATATTACGAGTAATGTGTTAAAGGGCATTGACGGAGTTTTGCAGGATGTGCAGCCTGATTGGGTTCTGGTACAGGGGGACGCAACAACCACCTTTGCTGCTTCATTGGCAGCATATTACAGCAGGATTCGAATTGGGCATATTGAGGCAGGACTCCGTACGGGGAATAAGTATGCCCCTTTTCCGGAGGAACTCAATCGGCGTGCCACTACTGTATTTGCCGATGCCCATTTTGCGCCGACACTATGGGCACGTGAGAATCTGTTACGAGAAAATATCCCATCAGATCATATATGGGTAACAGGAAATACAAGCATTGATGCCCTGCATTTGACAATCTCCAAAATCGAGAATGATGTCATAATTAGAGAGGCGATGAAAAAGCAGTTTTCTTTTTTAAGCACTGATAGGACTATGATACTTGTTACTGCACATCGCCGTGAAAATTTTGGAACTGCCTTTGAAGATATATGTCTATCACTTCGTGAGATAGCAATCACACACACCGATGTGCAGATTGTCTATCCCGTGCATCTCAATCCAAATGTCCGTGAGCCTGTGGAAAGGATTTTAGGTTGGATAGTTGCAGCAGGGGATAGGGGAAAAATCAGCATGGTAAAACCATTGCCTAATCTGTTCCTTATAGAGCCTCTCGATTACATCTCGCTTGTCTATTTACTAAAGCGGGCTTTTCTTGTTATTACAGACTCCGGCGGTATTCAGGAGGAGGCGCCGTCTTTGGGCAAGCCTGTTCTGGTGATGAGAGATGTAACAGAACGTCCTGAGGCAATAGAAGCCGGGGTTGCAAGACTCGTGGGAACATCCCGCACAACGATTGTTCCTCAAGTCTTTAAGTTATTAAATGATCCAGTGGAGTATAAGCGAATGGCAAAGCCGACTACCGTATATGGCGACGGGCATGCAGCAGAAAGAATTGTTAAAGCTTTACTGGAATTGGGAAGATGAGCTACACCTTTTGCACACTCTTCGATAAAAACTATTTATATAAGGGGTTGACACTGTACCAATCGCTGGTTACCCATTATAAAAAGTTTACCTTATGGATATTGTGTATGGATGAGGTTACTTATTCTGTTCTTGAAAAAATGCATTTGGAGAATGTCAGATTGATACCCTTGAATTCTTTTGAAGACGATACACTGCGTAAGGCAAGACAGGAGAGAACCGTTGCAGAATACTGCTGGACATGTACTGCACCGCTAATAATCTATGTGATGCAGCAGGACACTCAAGCAACTCATGTTGCCTATCTTGATGCCGATCTTTTTTTCTACAGTAATCCAAGTCCTATCTATGATGAACTGGGCGGCAACTCAATCCTGATCATCGGACACCGTTTCTCTAAGGAATATAAAGCGCAGGAAAGCACATCAGGAATTTATAATGTAGGCATGGTGATCTTTAGGAGCGACCCTTACGGAATGGAATGCCTTGAGTGGTGGAAGGAACGATGTCTGAAATCGTGTCGCCTTAATACCGATGCAGGACAATGCGGCGACCAAAAATATCTGGATGACTGGCCTACTCGATTTAAAAATGTTGTTGTGTTGCAGCATAAGGGAGGCGGACTTGCACCATGGAATATATTTAATTATCAGCTCAAAACTGTCAATAGCAAGATCTATGTTGATTCTGATGAGTTAATTTTCTATCACTTTCATTCTTTGCAAATAGGTAAACGGTGTCTTCTATTGAAATACCCGATTCTTGCTTCAGGAGGATATGACTTTACGAAACAGCATATCACTCTGATTTATCTCCCTTATGCCAAAGAAATACATAAAACCATTAAGAAAGTTAAAGAAGTTGACCCTCACTTTGTGTGGGGGTATAAGCGATTGGGTTTTTATGAGATGATGAATGCTCTTAGGAAAGGAAAGATGTTATGGGTATGATTATGGATTTATAACTATGAGAAATGTATTAAGAAGACTGGGAAATTTGTTTATCGGGTTATCCGATTTCGGAAGGGATAAAACAGCTATTGATTTGACCGGCGACCGTGCTATCGAATGGTCATGGGTTGCAGCACATATACCGGAAAATCCAGGCGCAGTGCTTGATTTTGGATGCGGCGATACCTCTCTCAGTTTGGTCGCTGCCGCTAAAGGGGGTAATGTAACTGGTATTGACATTCAGCAGGTGCAGTTGCCATACAGGGTAGATAATTTAAAAATTAGAACGGGTGATATATTGAATTTTGATTTCGGAGAAATGAGGTTCGATGTCATTATCAATTGCTCGGCTATCGAGCATGTTGGTCTTGCCGGACGCTACGGGAGCGCTGATGTATCGGATGGTGACCTTATTGCTATGGAGAAAATGTGCCGGCTTTTGAAGTCGCCTGAAGGTATAATGATTCTAACTATACCAGTTGGAAAAGATTCTGTATTTCCGCCATTGCACAGGGTATACGGAGCCCAGCGGCTTAACATGCTGTTTCGGGGATTTTCTGCTGTTAAAAAAGAATTTTGGTCAAAAAGAAACGGGCTTAATGTATGGATTAAAGTCTCTGAAGAAGAAGCATTATCTGTACAGCCATCCGAGTCATTCTATGCCATGGGACTTTTTATCTTAAAAGCAAACAATTCGATGCTGCCAGATGTCAGATAAAGGAACATTTACCTCAGAGGAAATCCGGGCATTTGTGTCCCCTTGAGAGAACAATCTTATCTATACTCAATCAAAATTACCCCAATACAGAGATTATTATAATGGATGGTAAATCTAATGATGGTAGTGTTGAAATAATAAAAAAATATGAACCATATATTTCATACTGGGTGAGTGAGACAGATGATGGACAGTCCAGTGCTATTAACAGGGGATTTGCAAAGGCTACCGGTGACCTCATCGGCTGGCAGAACTCGGATGACATATATCTACCAGGATTCTTCCATGCAATGGCAGATAATTTTCTAAAGTATCCAGAGTCGCAGTTATTTATTGGCAATGTATATATTATTGATGAAGATGACCGTATTATATGGAGTTCTAATTTTATACCGTTTTCTATTAATCATTTAATCTATTTTGGCTGGAACTTATCCAGTCAGGCTGCTTTCGTCAATCACGAGATTGTAAAAGAGGTTGGTCCTCTGCGTGAAGACATACAGGTTGAATTTGACTGGGATTGGTTCATCAGGGTTGGCAAGATAGCAAGGCATGTAGTTTTAGACAAGAGATACGGCGGCTGTTACAGGATGCATTCAGCTTCAAAATTCATGACCTATGAACATGAGTCAAGATGGCCGATTGAAGCTCAGATCCTTCGCAGTCACGGTATTAGGGTAAGAGAAGAACATCGGCACAGTCATCGCAGAAGATGGCAAACATTGCTGTTTAAAATAAGGGTAAAGTTTTACACTATCCTCTTATATAGCCCAAAACCAATGTTGAACAGTTTCCGCCGGCTGATTATCTGGTATTTGGCAAGGCAGGGAATTATATGTAAAGGGTTTGAAGTTTAATGATACTCAAGATATTTTCAGATAAATCATATCTTCCAACTGGCAAGGGGCATATTGCCATGCTTTATCCTTTCTGGGGTAAAAATTTAGAAGACCCGAGAGACCCGAGCAGTGGCAGATTTGATATGTATACTAAGATAAGCAGCCGTTTCTTTCAGATGACGGCTCTAAAAGATGCAGATATTGCAGTTTTTCCAGCGGCATGGGAGCATGTTGTTGGAAATACAGATGCTCTGAAGAAGGCGGAAGGGTTTATAGAAAACGCCACCCTGTCAGGAAAACCAACAGTTATTTTTTTCTTCAGTGATTCGGATGAGGATATTCCATACAAGAATACTATAATATTTCGCACTTCTTTATACCGCTCCCGCAGAAAATCAAATGAGTTTGCCATGCCGGCATGGAATGAAGATTTTATTGAAAAGTATTTGGGCGGACAATTGTCCATTCGGCAAAAGCAAGATAAGGCTATTGTAGGTTTTTGTGGTAATGCACCGGCGGTTAAATTAAATTCTCTCCCTTTAAGAGGAATATTAGGACATATACTATATGTAGGTAAGCATATGGTTATGAATCCAAGGGGTTGGAGAGTGTCTGATTCTTTCATTCGTGCAGCAGCACTGAAGGCGATGATAAAGAGCTATGAGATACATACCAATTTTATTATTCGCAATCAGTTTCTCGGAGGCGCCGAGTCTCAATCTGGAGAGATGCGATTTGCAATGATGAATAAGACACGGCAGGAGTATTTGCAAAATATGTTGGAGAGCGACTATATACTCTGTGCAAGAGGCGGTGGTAATTACTCCTATAGGCTTTATGAAACCCTTAGCTGTGGACGCCCTCCGCTCTTTATTGACACAGACTGTGTTCTTCCCTATGACTTTGAAATCAACTGGAAAAAATATTGTATATGGGTGGACTGGAGAGATTTTAAAAGAATTGGCGAGATAGTTGCAGATTTTCACGAACCCCTGTCCCAGCAAGATTTTTTAAATCTTCAGAAAAAGTGCCGCCAATTGTGGGAAGATTGGTTATCGCCACACGGATTTTTTTCTAATTTTTATAGACATTTTATTCGTGCATAAGACAACAAGTTGCTTTTTATCGTCTTTAATCGCAGTTTAAAACAGAAAAGGTTTCGATAATTTTCGATAATTTGCTTGACAACCAGACCCCTCGCTAATATATTAACTTCTATAAGAATTCTATTCAATTTATAAAAACAGGAAAGTGTCATGAAAAAACCTTATAGCCTTTTTATAGTTATCATTTATCTTGTCTTTCTATTGCCTTTACTTTATTCTTCTGGAGAAGTTTATGCTGGTGACGGTTTCACACAGAAAGATAGAGAACTGCTTATAGAATTAAAGGTTAAAATGGTTGAGATAGACAAACGATTTGAGCAGATAGACAAAAGATTTGAGCAGGTAGACAAACGATTTGAGCAGGTGGATAAGAGATTTGAAGAGTTAAGGGAGGATATGAACAAGCGATTTGAGCAGGTAGACAAAAGATTTGAGCAGATGTTTAACTTCTTATGGATTATTACGGGGATATTTACAGCTATAATGGTGGGCAATATGGGTTTTGCGTACTGGGATAGAAGAACAATCATAAAAAAGGCAAAATAGGAGGCTATTGGGGAGGTAGAGAAAGAGGGGAAATTGAGAGATTTAATAAATGCCTTCAGGGAACTGGCTAAAAATAATCAAGAGATTGCGAATGTATTAAGACGATTCAACCTTTTATAATATTTTTGGTTTTACCTTTTTATTCTCTTTTTATGGTTTATAATTCCTTCCAACGAATTTCATAATCTCTATAAACTAAAGAACTGATTATGACTTTATAAGGCATGCCAGAGTACATCTTCTTTTTTAGGACGGCAATGGATGACGTGCCTTTAGTTAGATAGTTCACACTGAAAAATGACCTTTTTTTCACTTCCGTTATTTTTTCTTTTGCTTTAATTTATTGAAATTATTACATTATGGAACAAAAGAAAAAATAAAAAGTCGTTCAAAAAAGTCATTTTTCAGTATCAATTAGATAGTTAAGAAAGTTGCTTGTTTTTTGCTGATGTATTTTTTGGATTTATAAACCGGTAATGAGTCTCTGGGGGTTGACATGAATTTAGTCTTAGGTGGGTCTGGACTGGTTGGGTCTATGTTGGTTCATGTGCATCTTAATCATGGTCTTCCATGCCTGTACCCATCTTCAAAAGAATTAAACCTGCTTAATTATACAAATGTCCTTGAATATTTCTTAAGGATGAAACCGAGAAGGGTTTTTCTATCAGCGGCGAAAGTTGGAGGTATCATGGCAAATAGCCAATATCCGGTTCCTTTTATTGAAGATAATTTAAGGATTCAGTTGAATGTTATACGGACTTGCTATGAGGCAAAAGTTGATAAATTGATGTTCCTTGGCTCTTCTTGTATTTATCCGCGGATGTGTGACCAGCCAATGAGAGAAGAATATTTTCTCACGGGTACGCTCGAGCCGACTAATGAATATTATGCAATTGCGAAGATTGCCGGTATCAAGATGTGTCAGGCATATAATAAGGAATATGGAACAAGCTATATTTCCGTAATTCCTCCAAATGTTTATGGTCCGCGCGACCACTTTGGCGATGTAAACAGTCACGTCATTCCTGCCCTGATAGATAAGATACATAAGGCTAAAGCAAACAATGACGCTTTCATTGTTATGTGGGGCACCGGTAAGGCGTGTCGTGAATTTATATATAGTGAAGACCTCGCCGAAATACTCTTGAAGGTTATGGATTTATATAATTCCTCGGAAATTCTCAATACTGGCACAGGATACGATATTTCAGTTTTTGATTTAGTTCACTTGATAGCTCGTATTATTGGGTATAAAGGCGAATTGAGGTGGGACTCCACAAAGCCGGATGGGATGCCGCGAAAGCTTGTAGACAGCAGTCGGATGCATGCAATAGGAATAAAGGCGACGGTTTCTCTTGAAGATGGATTGCAAAAGACTTACGCATGGTATCTTGAAAACTATGCAAAGATGACCACTGGGGAGGTAAAATGATACCTTTGATGAAGAACGCCTTTCTTTATGAATACGAAACAAAAAAGGCGCTGGCAGATTTTATAATGCGGGCGCCTCGATTAAGCATGGGGGATGTATGTTATGAATTTGAAGGGAAATTTGCTGAATTTCAGCACAGTCGTGAATGCATCCTCTTTAACAGCGGCAGTAGTGCAAATCTGGCTATGCTGCAGTCGTTGTTGAATTTGGGCTTACTACAAAAGGGTGACAAGGTTGGGTTTTCAGCATTGACATGGTCAACGAATGTAATGCCAATAATACAGCTTGGCATGGAGCCTGTTCCGATTGATTGTAAGATAGAGACTCTGAATATAATGTCTGAGACTATAGAGCAAACCCTGTGTACAGAAGATATAAAAGCAGTATTTATTACTAATGCACTTGGTTTTACAGGGGACCTCGATAAAATCAAGGATATCTGCAATACCCGCAGGATAATTCTTATCGAAGATAACTGTGAGGCGTTGGGTACTGAGCTTTCTCATCGAAAGGCGGGAAATTTTGGCGTTGCTGCAAGTTTTTCTTTTTTTGTTGCGCACCACATGTCCACAATTGAAGGGGGTTGTGTTTGCACAGATGAACACGATATTGCCGAAATGCTTCGTATCATTCGTGCCAATGGATGGGATAGGAATTTAAAGGCAAGTCAGCAGAGAAAATGGCGGGATAAATTTGGAATCAAGAGTGAATTTGAGGCAAAGTATACCTTTTATGACCTTGCATATAACTTTCGCCCTACTGAGATTACGGGTTTTCTCGGTCTGACACAGCTTCAATATCTGGAGGAGAATTGCAGGATTAGAGAAAGGAATCATCTCTTTCTTGAAGAAGAGGTGAAAAAGAATAGCGATCTCATTTCTATTAACTATAGCCACATCTCAAGACTCTCGCCATTTGCATTTCCAATAATCTGCAAGTCAAAAGATTTAAGAGATAAATATCTCTCCCAATTTTCTGGTGCAGGGGTGGAGGTTCGCCCTATGATTGCCGGGAATATTGTGCATCAGCCTTTCTTCACGAAATATGTTGCCAAGAAGTATAGCCTGCCGAATACGGATTTTATTCATGATTGCGGTTTTTATTGCGGTAATTATCCTGAATTGTCAGCAAATGATCTTGAGACGCTTTCTATCTGTCTGCAGCAGTACAGTTAACAGGTTGTTGAAAAACTCTTTTTATGTCATTCCCGAAGTTTTTATCGGGAATCCAGTCTTTGTAAAATCAATATATTATGGATTCCCGCTTTCGCGGGAATGACACAGTAGATGGCTTTTTCAACAACCTGTTAAATAGTTAATTGATACTGAAAAATGACTTTTTTGAACGACTTTTTAGTTTTTCTTTTGTTCCACAGTGTAATAATTCAAATAAATAAAACAAAAGAAAAAGTAACGGAAGTGAAAAAAAGGTCATTTTTCAGTGTGAACTAGTTAAGCTTATAAAGGACATTACCATGAAGAAGTTGACTGTTTTAGTCAGTTCGTGCGACAGTTTTTCGGATTGCTGGGAGCCTTATTGCCATGGACTCAAGAAGTATTGGCATGATTGCCCTTACGATGTTTTTATCGTGACAAACTATAAAGATTTCACGGATGGTTGTGCAAAGTCTCTTAAAGTTGGTGAGGATAATG
>JACQEW010000029.1 GCA_016200365.1 Nitrospinota bacterium | reverse complement strand
ATACTCCCTGCAGTTAAATATTGTGCAAATGCCTATGAAGTTTCAGAAGGTGCCGATGCCCTTGTTGTTATAACGGAGTGGAGAGAGTTTAAGCTGCTGAATATGGAGAGGATAAAGAATCTGATGCGAAAACCTGTTATTTTTGACGGCAGGAATATATATGATGCTGAGAGGACAAAAAAGATGGGGTTTGAATATTACAGTATAGGGAGGGCGTAATAAAGTTAAGAGTTAAGAGTTGAGAGTTAAAAGAAATTAGGAGGAAGTTTTTTTATGTCGCGAATATTGATTACAGGCGGTGCGGGGTTTATCGGGTCTCATCTGTGCGATTATATGCTGTCTAAAGGACATTATGTAATCTGCATGGATAATTTTATAACAGGGGATATTGCAAATATCGAGCATATAAGGGATGAAAGATTTTTGTTCATAAAGCAGGATGTAACAAATTATCTCTATGTGGAAGGCAAGCTCGATTACATACTCCATTTTGCCTCGCCTGCAAGTCCAATAGATTATCTTAATCATCCTATTCAGACATTGAAGGTCGGTTCTCTTGGCACACACAAGGCATTAGGTCTTGCAAAAGAGAAGGGGGCGGTATTTGTCATTGCATCCACATCCGAGGTCTATGGCGACCCGCTTGTTCACCCTCAAAAAGAAAACTATTGGGGTAATGTAAATCCCATAGGACCACGGGGTGTTTACGATGAAGCAAAGAGGTTTGCAGAGGCGATTACTATGGCATATAACAGGTATCATAAAGTCCCGACTAGGATAGTAAGAATCTTTAACACATTTGGACCGAGAATGAGGATAAATGATGGAAGGGCTGTCCCGACTTTTATAAGTCAGGCATTAAATAGGGAGGGTATTACTGTATTTGGGGACGGCAGCCAGACGAGGAGTTTTTGTTATATCTCCGATTTAGTAGAAGGGATATACAGACTTATGATGTCTGATGAAACTGAGCCTGTAAATATTGGAAATCCGAATGAGATGACGGTTTTGCAATTGGCAGAGAGGATTTCAAAAAAGACTGGAAGTAAAAGTAAAATAGTCTTTAAACCTCTCCCTGTAGATGACCCTAAGCAAAGGAGACCGGATATTTCAAAGGCAAAAAAGATATTAAATTGGGAGCCAGTTGTGAGTCTTGAAGATGGGCTGGATAGGACGATTGAGTATTTTGAAGAAAAATTGGGAATTTAAGGAGGCGATATTTTTATGAGAGTACAATTAACCATTGAAATATTGAAAAAAGGAGATTGGTATCTGGCAAGGACACCTGAATTGGATTTTATTTCACAGGGCAAAACTTATGAGGAGGCAAAAAAAAATGTTTTAGAGGTAATAAAAATACAATTTTCAGAAATGAGAGAGATGGGAACTCTTGAAGACTACCTTCTTGAATGCGGGTTTGAAACACGGAATGATGATATAATTCCCAAAACAGAGATGGTGGGATTTGAAAAGTCTATGGTTTCAGTGTAATTATGCCTCGTATAACTCCTGTAGATTACAAAACCCTTCTGAGGATTTTTCAGAAGTTTGGGTGTCAATATAAACGGAAAGAAGGCTCTCATCATATCCTGACTTATCCCGGTGCAAAACGGGCAGTAGTAATTCCTGAATATAATGAAATAGATGTTGAAATTATCAAGAACAATATGCGAACTGTAGGGATGACAAGGGAGCAGTATTTTGACTTGCTTAATAAGATATAAAAATGGCTGAATATAGAGAGGCTATAAAAGATTGGCCGGAGGATGAGAGACCGAGAGAGAGGCTTATAAAGTATGGCGCTGAATCTCTGTCCGATGCCCAGCTTCTTGCCATTATATTGAGGACAGGCAATAAAAATAGGAGCGCTGTTGATCTTGCAATGACATTGATAACCGAATTTGGGGATTTCCGTTCTATGGACGCCCTAAGCATATCCGAATTATGCACTATAGATGGTATTGGCACTGCAAAGGCTGCACAGATAAAGGCATCCTTTGAAATCGGAAGGAGGATGCTTTCTGGTGGAGGCGGATTAAAGAAAAATTTTAGAAGTAGTGATGATGTGGTTAATTATTATATTCCATTGATGAAAAATCTCAAGAAAGAGGTTTTCAAGACAATTCTTTTAGACAGCAAAAATAAGATTATAAAAGAAATGACAATCTCCGAAGGGATACTCACAGCATCAATTGTCCATCCGAGAGAGGTATTCAATCCTGCCATAAAAGAATCTGCTGCCGCAGTAATCCTCGTCCACAATCATCCCAGCGGCGACCCATCGCCGAGTCAGGAGGATGTTGAGATAACAAGCCGTCTTGTTAAGAGCGGCGAGATAGTGGGTATAAGGGTTCTTGACCATATAATAATAGGCGATGGAAGACATTTCAGCTTTCTGGATAAGAAGATGATTTAAAAATAAAATGGATATATGAAAGACTCATCTGAAAATGATAGGAAATTGATTTTCACGATGTGAATTATAGAATTAACTTAAAATGTCTGTCAACCGAATTTTTTAAAAAATTTTTAAGCCTTTGAAAGTTAAAAAGGCTAAAGGTAGTAAGATTGTAAGGCGTGAAAATGAAATATGACTGTAGAGGAGGGAAAATTAGTAGATTGGATGTAGAGCTATTCCTTCGTTTCACTCAGGATGGGCTTCAATAGCAGATACAATCTTCATCTTTGCCCCGCATTGGGGTCAATCCTGAAACAAGTTCAGGACAAGCTTTTTCTGCAAGATTTCTGATAATCTGTCAGGTCGTCAATGGTGATTGGCTTATTTACAAAAAACTGACTAAAAAGGGGATTATAATACCCCTCTCGGAGGCAGGAGTTTTTCTATGAGGGTCTGGAGCTTCTCTATGAGGGATTTCAAGAATGAAAGTTCCTCTTTTTGTGCTTCAAGAGAGGTTTCTATCTGGGTTAATTTTTTCTGCTGATTCCAGAGTATCCGTCCCATAATCCCCATAATAGAAAGGGCAATGGTAATGAAAAGCCCAAGCATCCATTGGAGGGTATCAAATCGTTTATTATTTGATTCCTTGAGGTCATCAATTCTTCTGTTTGTATCGGCAATCTGCTGCTGAATGGCTTTCTGTCCTTCATCTAACCTTTTTATCTCTGCCCTTAATTCCTTAACATCGCCACGAATATTTGCCAATCCCTCAATTATCTCCCTGTCAGATATACGAGGAGCGATCTCTACTGCAAAGGCATTCGCAGAGGAATACAAGATGAAGGATGTAAGATACAGGATAAAGACTTGTCCTGAGCATAGTCGAAGGATAAAGGTTTTCTTCATGATTTAAAGTCTAATTGAAGATAAAGGTAGTGTCAATAGAAAAATCTCCCCTGTCAAGGCAAAGTAGAAATGTCCTGTTTTTAAGTTTTTGTTAATAATGATTCTGTAGTTTTTTCATGACAATAACGGCTAACAACAGAATACTTTCTCCACGGATGATCCTTTGGTGGAATATACGCCTTCTTCGGTTTT
>JACQEW010000367.1 GCA_016200365.1 Nitrospinota bacterium | reverse complement strand
GAATATCCGACCTGAAGTCTCAAGTTACACAGGCAGGACAAGGACGAATAAGCTTGTGAATCTTGCCCTGAGCTCGATTCAGGGGGCAGAGGATTTAACGGGAAAGCTGATTAATGTTAAGATAGTAAAAGGTGGATTGTATAGCTTAGAGGGGATTGTAATACAATAAACCCCAATGCCAAAATCCAAATGCCAAATCAAATCCCAAATCCAAATGACAAAAAGGTGTTTATTTGTCATTTAGTCATTTGAAATTAATTTGACATTTGAATTTTGAAATTTGGATTTATTTCTGAAAGGAGGTGTTAAATATGCTCGAGATGAAGGTAGATGGATTGACATTAGACCCGTTGACCAACATGCCCATAATCACCCTTAAAGACATTACAGGAAAAAAGATACTGCCGATATGGGTGGGTATATTCGAGGCGAATGCAATTGCACTCCAGATGGAAAAGGTCGCCACGCCGCGGCCCATGACCCACGACCTTATAAAAAATATTCTTGATGGGATGGAAGTAAAGGTAATTCATATTATCGTAAACGATTTGAGAGATAATACATTCTATGCCACTATCTCGATATCATTTAATAATCATGTAGTTAATATAGACTCCCGTCCGAGCGATGCAATAGCAGTGGCATTAAGGGTAAACGCCCCCATCTATGTGGCGGAGAAGGTTATGGAGATGGCAAGAGGTATAGACATTTCCGAAGCAGATACGGAGGATTCGGAAAAATTTAAGAAATGGCTTGAGAATTTAAAACCCGGAGATTTTAAACACGAGATGTAAGATAAAACAAATCGGCTATCATAAAACCATGACAACGGAAAATGAAAAACAGATGAGTGCGCTCGTAGTCGATGATGAGCCGGTTATAAAGACCATCATAACAACCCTCCTTGAAATGAGCGGGTATAAAGTATCGCCCTTTGAAAACAGCCTGGAGGCATTGGAGCATGCAAAAAAGGGGGAATACGATATTATTGTTACCGATTATTTCATGCCCAACCTGAACGGGATTGAATTGATACAGAAGATAAAAGAGATACACCCGTATATAGCCTCTGTCCTTGTTACAGGGGTCGGAAGCGAGCAGACTGTTGTAGATGCCTTTACAAAGGGTCATGTCAACAGCTATGTATCAAAACCTTTCAATAACGACGAGCTTCTTAGAATCATACGGCTTGCCGTTAAAGAGCAGGAAATAAAGCGTAAAGAGGATACATTTTATGAAGAGCTTAAGTCGCAGATAAAAGAGGCGACTAAAGAATTAAATAAGAAAAACGAAGCCCTCGAGACTGAAGAGAAAAAAACAAAAGAACTTTACCAAAAGCTTAAAGAAGAGCAGAAAATCATTAAAAAGACAAACAAACTCCTCCAGAAGCTTTCGGTTACGGACGGGCTGACAGGACTCTACAATCACAGGTATTTTCAAAAAAAGATAAAGGAGGAATTCCTGAGGGCAAAGAGATACAACTCGCCGCTTTCATGTGTAATGATGGACCTTGACGACTTTAAGAACCTCAACGACACCTACGGTCATCAGGCAGGCGACATCGTGCTGATAGAATTCTCCAGGATATTGAACAACAGCGTAAGAAATATTGACTTCGCTGCAAGATACGGGGGAGAGGAGTTTGTAGCGATTCTGCCTCAGGTGGATATTGGCGGCGCTGCAAATGTAGCGGAGAGGTTTAGAAAAAACATAGAATCCCATAATTTCCCCGGCAGCGCCAAACCGCTTCGTGTAACTGCAAGTATCGGCGTGGCATCATATCCTGCCGGCGATATACAAAACGAGATGGAGTTATTAAAGGCGTCCGATACGGCGCTTTACAGGGCAAAAAACACAGGAAAGAACCGTGTCGTCGTCCACACATCAACCGGCGAGAAGCCGATAGGCGGAGGAGAGACCCTGACCATCTCCGAAAAAAGGAAGCTGTTAAGCGATATGGCTTTGATTTTAAATAGAACACTGAGCCATGATGAAATGATAAAAATATTCTTAAACAAGATTAAAGAGATATACGGCAGGCAGGACAATAAGATGTTTTACTCTATCACCATGATAAATGAAGCAGGTGAGCCCGATTACAGCATACACATCGGCGAAAACGGAGATTATCAGGATGAAATAATTATACGGTCGAAGGATGTCGCCAAAACGCATGATATGGAATTATACCATGACAGAATCGGGGAAAGGGTCTTCAGCTCCATACCGATAATAACAGATGCAGGAACAGAAAAAGAGAGGGCGCTGGCTGTATTGAATATAAGCTCGATAATAGAGGACAAAGATTTTCTCAAGGATATTATAAACATTTTATCAATAGCCTTAAAGGGGGCAACGGCGCAAAAATGAAACAAGAGGCAAGAGGAAAGAGGCAAGAGGAAAGAGGAAAGAGGCAAGATTTTTTCTTGTTTCTTGCTTCTTGCCTCTTGCTTCTTATCCATGTCTCCGTCAGTTATGCCAAAGAAAACAATGCCGAGCTGCTTTATAACGAGGCGAGGAAAGATTATTACTCCCTTGTCAATTCAAAGGAAAGACAGGAGAAAAGGTCAAACTGGCTGAACTGCATCTTTAAATTTGAATCCGTCTACAAAAAATTTCCGAAGAGTCCTGTTGCAGACAAGTCCCTCTTTACCTCAGCCCGGCTCTATGCCGACCTCTCAAAGACATCTTTAAACAATGCCGATGTCGAAAAATCAATAAATCTCTTTGAAAAAATTATAAAGGAATACCCCAAGAGCTCCCTTGCCGATGATGCGCAGTATATGATAGGAGAGATTTATTTCCGGACGGAGAACTATCCCTTAGCCTATTCATCTTACAATGCCGTCATTAACAGCCATCCGTCAGGCGATATGGTAAAGCCTGCAAAAAGCAAGCTCTCGGAGCTTCTCAAAGTATATCAGCCGGAGAAACAACCCCCTCAATCCCCCTTAACAAACCTGTCCCCGAAGGTATTAATCGGGGAGAGGGAATTAAAGGGGGTTGTTCCCTCGACAGACGGAGAATCTGCCCAATCAGACGGTCTCATAGAAGTAAAGGGGATCCGTTACTGGTCAAACCCCGATTACACAAGGATTGTCATAGATACGGGAGATAAGGCGGATTACAAAGAGCAGAGGCTCTCTGACCCCGACAGAATCTTCATTGATATACATAATTCCAAATTGTCGCCTGCTGCCGGAGAGCCAATCTTTATTAATAACGGACTCCTGAAGGATGTGCGGGTCGGACAAAATCAAAAGGATGTTGTAAGGGTTGTCCTTGACCTGGACAGCATAGGCTCTTACAGTATCATCCATCTTCAAAACCCATTCAGAATAGTCATTGATGTAGACGGCTCATTAAGAAAAGAGGGGCAAGGGGCAAAGCCTGCCCCTGCAAGCAGTAAGCAGGGGGGGCAAGGGACAGAAGAAGAACATCAACCCATTGCCGAAAAGACAGAGCCTCCTCCCCAGAATAATATCAGGATTGTAATTGACCCGGGACACGGCGGTAAAGACTCCGGAGCCATCGGAAAACGAGGGCTGATGGAAAAGACCGTAGTCCTCGATATTGCAAAAAGAGTGAGGGATATAATAAAAAATAAAACCGGTTACGAGGTTATCCTGACAAGAGACTCGGATGTTTTCATACCGCTCGAAGAGAGAACGGTTATTGCAAATATAAAAAAGGCAGATTTATTCATCTCCATCCATGCCAATGCAAGCAGAAGAAGGAGCGCTATGGGAATAGAGACATATTTTCAGGGCATACCCCGAACAGACGAGGAGCGGGAGACTGCTGCAAGGGAAAATATGGCGGCTGCAAACGATGGATTAGCCCCTGACGACAATCTCCTTGAGTTCATCCTGGCTGATATGAAGAATACCCACAAGATAAACGAATCGAGCCAACTGGCAGGGGTGATACAGGATTCATTAATCAAAGGCGTCGGCTCCCGCTATGACGATGTAAAAAATCTTGGAGTGAAACAGGCGATGTTCTATGTCCTCCATAAGGCTAAAATGCCGAGCATACTGGTAGAGACCTCTTTCATAAGCAACCCCGACGAGGAGAGGAGGTTCAGAGACCCGAAATACAGGGAACATATCGCTCAATCTATATTTAGCGGCATAAAGTCGTATATAGAGAGAACTATGTTAGCTTATAGGACGGAATAATGGAGACAATGAGGGAGACGGAATAACTACCTTTTTAATAGATTTCTGATATAATAACTACAAAAAAACTTATGAGACTGGCAAATGCCAAATGGAGGTATGTATGCAAATAGTTGAAGAAAGGGTAAGCTCATTAGAGGAAACATTAGAGCGATTTATTCTTCATGTGGATAGATCGTTTGAGAGACAGGAGAGATTTGCAAAAGAGATGCGTGATGATAGAAAAAAGGCAGAAGAAAGACAGGAGAGATTTGCAAAAGAGATGCGTGAGGATAGAAAAAAGGCAGAAGAAAGACAGGAGAAATCTGCAAAAGAGATGTGTGAGGATAGAAAAAAGGCAGAAGAAAGACAGGAGAAATCTGTAAAAGAGATGTGTGAGGATAGAAAAAAGGCAGAAGAAAGACAGGAGAAATCTGCAAAAGAGATGAAAGACTTTAAAGATGAGATGAGAGAAGCGAGAATTAAGGCATTTAAATTGTGGGGTGATGCTGCAAACAGGATGGGCACCTTAGCCGAAGATATTGTTGCACCTTCTATCAGGGAGATTGGAGAAAAGTATTTTAAATTAAAAGATGAAGATGACTTCATGGTAAGACGGTTTAAAAGGAAGAAGGCAGATAAAAGCAAACGAAGGGAATTTGATGTAATCTGTGTTTACGAAGAAGCAGTTATTTTAGTCGAAGTAAAGTCCACCCCGCGGATGCAGTATATTGATGACTTTATCAAGGCACTGAAGGAATTCGACGAGTATTTTGCAGAATACAGAGGGAGGAAATTGATACCCATCTTTGCATCTTTATATTTGCCTGATGAAGTCATAGATTATCTTACAAAAAATAAAATCTATGCAATGGCAACCCGTGAGGATATGATGGATTTAATGAATTTTGAAAAGGTCTCTTAATTTTTATAAATTTGTCATACCCGAATGTCTCTGTCGGGCATCCATAACTCATTGAATTTATAAGAACTGGATTCGTCCCCGAGTGCTTCTATCGGGGATAGAAGCCTTCGGGAATGACATTTATGATTTGGGCAACAGACCGTAAAGACCCCATTTTTTTGTTTTTTTCAAACAGCTATACCTCTATTTTATTGTTAAGGTTTTAAAACCAG
>JACQEW010000028.1 GCA_016200365.1 Nitrospinota bacterium | reverse complement strand
TTCGACTAAGTTTTTTGGAAAGGGCGCGCTTCAGGAATCAACTTATGACGGCATAAATATTGTGGATATCTTCAGATATTTTACCAAATTCAGCGCTATGGTGATTAACAAGGATAAAATGGGGGAGATGATGAGACAGGTGCTGAGATTTGCCCTCAGCGGAAGGAGGGGCCCCGTCCATCTCAATATCCCTATGGATATCATGAAGGGAGAGGTGGAGGAGGAGGTGTTTCCACCTGATAAATTCATACCCCATACAATGTTTTTTGACAGATACAGTGTAAAGATGGCTGCAAATTTACTCCTTGATGCAAAGAAGCCTGCCATATTGATGGGTCATGGCTCATTAATTTCCGGTGCGGTGGATGAGGTTGTTAAATTTGCCGAGATACTCTCCATACCTGTTGCCACGACACCAAAGGCAAAGGGTGCATTCCCTGAGAATCACGAGCTGTCATTAGGGGTATTTGGATTGGGAGGGTCGCCGCAGGCAGAGAGGTATCTCCTCAGTGAAGAATTAAGAGTTAAGAATGAAGAATTAAAAATAAAGAATTTTGAAACTCTCAACTCTTCACTCTTAACTCTTAATTCAAAGGTGGATGTGCTATTGACAATAGGGACAAGTTTTAATGAATGGGGAACGAATGCATGGGATAAGAGGCTTATGCCTGAAAAGGGGATGATACAAGTTGACATTGACCCCTATGAATTCGGAAAGAACTATCCCTTTGAGGTAGATTTGATAGGTGATGCTAAGATAATTATAAGGGAGCTGACCTATGAAATTCAGAGGCAGATTAAAAAATTGCCCGACCTTCAGCAAAAGATGTTAAAAGGGAGGGGAAAACTGGCAATTGAAGATCTCCTGAATTTTAAAAGGCAAATACGCAGGAGGTATGATGAAGAAAAGATGGAATCGGATGCCATCCCATTAAAACCTCAGAGGCTGATGAAAGACCTGCGGGACAGCCTTCCCGCAGAGACCATCTTCTTTGCGGATATTGGAAACAATCTTGTATGGGCGCTGCACCACCTCGATATTTATAAACCCTATACATTCTTTGCAGGTCTCGGCTTCGCATCTATGGGATTCGGTGTTGTCTCCGCAATAGGCGCTAAATTTGCAGCCCCTGACAGACCTGTGGTGGCTATTGTTGGAGACGGCGGTTTTCTTATGAACGGGATGGAGGTGGCAACGGCAGTTAATTGTAATAAGCAGGTAATATGGATTGTGGAAAATAACTCGGAGCTCGGGATGGTATCCCACTCCAGAAGGCTTTTATCCATCCCCTATAATACAGGCGCAGAATTCAGGCAGGTAGACTTTGTTAAGATTGCCGAAGGATTGGGCGCCAAAGGTATCAGGGTTACAAAGCCGGGGGAGATTAATAAAGACATGATGGACGGCATAATTAAATCTGGCATACCAACTGTCATAGATGTTATAATTGACCCTGCAGAGGTGCCGCCCCTCGGTTCAAGAATAGAGTCAGTAAAAGAGTCGTATTTTTAGATTTACGAAGCCAAACAAAGATGAGAAATAACCCCTCTAAAATCTTTGATATATACATGGCTCATTTCTCCACGAGCATTGTAACCGTCGCCATCACGGAGTTTGACCTTTTCTCAATCCTTTCAGAGAACCCTGCTGCAATCCCGGAGATAGCAAACAAGCTTGGAATTACAGACAGGTCGGCAGAGGGTATGCTGAACACATGCACATCCCTCGACCTTTTGAAGAAAAGGGGAGATAAATATTTTACGACTGCCTTATCGGATGAGTTTCTGGTAAAGGGGAAACCCTTTTACATAGGAGACATTTTTGAATTAAACAAGGGAGATACTTACGGCAAATTGAAGAAGGCTGTTTTAACCGGCAGGCAGCAGATATATGGAGACGGCGAAGTATGGGATAAACACAGGCTCAATGAAAAAAAGGTCGCTTTTTTTACAAAGGCTATGCACGGCTTAAGCATTATTCCGGGCGATGCCCTTGCCGATACCTTTGATTTCTCTCTCTGTCATACAATCCTCGATGTCGGCGGAGGCTCAGGCGCTATCCCGATAGCAGCGGTTTTAAAACATCCCCATCTCAGTGCAATGATCTTCGATATACCGCCTGTCTGCCATGTTGCCGAAGAATTTATAAATAAAAACGGCCTTAAAGGCAGAGTTATTACAAGGGCTGGAAATATGTTTGAAGACCCTTTCCCTGACGGCGCCGATGTAATAATTCTATCGAATATCCTCCACGACTGGAATGATGAGCGGTGCAATAAACTCATAGAAAAATCCTATCAATATCTGCCGGAGGGCGGTTCAATCATCATCCATGAAGTGCTGTTAAATGATGAGAAATCAGGACCCCTGTTTCCTGCCCTTATGTCCCTCAGCATGCTCCTATGGACAGAGGGGAGACAATTATCAGGCGAAGAAATCTCAAGAATGATGAAAAATGCCGGATTTAAGGAGATTGATATAAAACCTACAGCCTGTTACTATAGTATTGTAACAGGAACAAAGACCTGATAAACCACAGGACACAGAGGTCACAGAGTAAATTTCCAATTTCTAATTACCAATTTCCAATTCAGGAATTAGACATTTATTAGAAATTAGAAATTGGGAATTGGGAATTTTAAATATGTGTTCTCTGTGAAAGTCTGTGGCAAATTTTAATTTAAGCTATGCTCTCGATAATTATAGAAAAACTATCAAAAGGCGAATCACCGGGTGATATTATAAGGGATATAGAAAAGAAGATTGAGTCCATCAATAACCTCAAATATAGGACATGGGTGGAAATGGAAATCTTAAAATTCGATACCCTCTTTAACACCGCACACCCCGAAAAATATCAGGCTGATGAAGGGGCGCAAAAGATTATCAGCGGTATTCGTCCCGGGGATAAGAGATTGTCCGATACCATGATTGTAATACCTGAAATCATGGAATTGAAAAATAAGATACTAAAAAAGTATCTCAAAGAATATGGAGAAGACTCGGGGATTGGTGGAAAGATAGAAATCAGCTATCCCGAGAATATCTCCATAGGCAGAAATGTAGGGATAGGCAGAAACTGTTATCTTCAGGCAGGCGTTGACAGCAGGATTGTAATAGGCGATAACTGCCTTATCGGCTCAGGGGTAATTTTTGTAGGTATGGGAAATACAGCGGATATTGACAGACCTATTTCAGAACAGCCGTTGACAACAGGGGATATTATAATTGAAAAGGGTGTATGGATAGGCTCAGGGGCGGTTCTCTTAGGCGGGATTAATGTAGGTGAAGGTGCAGTTATCGCCGCAGGCGCAATAGCAACAAAAGATGTTCCTATTAACGCCGTTGTTGGCGGTGTCCCTGCGAAGGTTATAAAGATGAGGGGATGAAATTGATACAAAAATGACAATATATAGCAACAAAATTGCAATTTAATGTATAATATAGTCTGTTGAAAAATGCATCAACAGCCTTGATTACACAGATTAGAAAAAATGATTACACAGATATTTCAAAGGCTTTAATCGGTGTAATCTAATTTTATCTGTGTAATCAGAGATTGTTGAGTTTTTCAACAAGCTCAATAGGCGATATGAAAGTCCTTTTAATAAACTCAAATCTCCTTAAACCCCCAATAACCCCATTAGGACTCGCATATCTATCATCGGCAGTAAGGAATGCAGGACATGATGCTGCTATACTCGATTTAAACTTCTCCGAGGATATAAGAGGGGATATTTCAAAGACTATCTCCGGTTTTTCCCCTGATGTAATCGGAATCTCTATCAGAAACATTGATAATGCAACCATGCTTCACAGTGTCTATTTTATTCCAACTATCAAAGAGATTGTAACTCTCTGTAAAGAATTTACAGATGCCCCCATTGTCCTCGGCGGTCCGGGCTTCTCTATGATGCCTGCGGAGATTTTAAAAGAGCTGGATGTCCCCTACGGTATTGTAGGAGAAGGGGAGATTGCCTTTCCCGATATGTTGAGCTGCTTAAATAATGGAGGTGAAATCTCAAAAATAGGGGGTGCAGTCTATAGGAGCGGGGATAGGGTTATAAAAAACAGGATAAAAAATATTCCTTCAAAGGAGTTAAACAGCAGACCTCTGCCAGATAGAGAGCTTCTCGATAACAGGAGGTATCTGAATGACGGGGGGATGGGGAATATACAAACCAAGAGGGGATGCGACAGGAGGTGCATATACTGCACATACCCTATAATCGAGGGGAGAAAGCTTCGTTTCAGGTATCCGAAAAATGTTGCAGATGAATTGGAAATCCTTATTAATAAGATGGGTATTGACTATCTCCATTTCAGTGACAGCACATTCAACATCCCGAATGAGCATGCAATAGCCGTATGCAAGGAGATGGTTAAAAGAGGCATCAGGGTAAAATGGACACCCTATATGAGCCCCTATTCACCTTCAGAAGAGTTATTAACACTGGTTAAGAAGACAGGATGCGATGGGATTGTATTCGGTGCAGACTCTGTGTCTGAAAGTATGCTTAGCAATCTTGACAAAGAGTTTTCTGTGAGCGATATAAATATGGCTTCTTTAATTTGTAAAGAACTGGAGATACCCTTCAGCCTTAACCTTCTCTTTGGCGGACCCGGAGAGACAAAAGAGACTGTAATGGAAACACTCGATAACCTCGATAGGATGAAACCGATAGCAGTCGGGGCGATGATAGGGGTCAGGTGTTACGCTAATACTAAAATGGCAAAGATAGCCCGTGAGCAGAAGTTTTACAAAAAAGATGACAACCTTTTAAGACCGTTGTATTATGTATCTCCTACAGTTGATAGGGATTGGCTGATAGATACTATTCAGCAATATGCAAACAGCCATGAGAATTTTTTCATCCCGACCAGCAAAAAGGGGTTACATACCGATAATTTGATAGTAGAAATATTCAGGGACGGCATAAGGGGTCCCTTCTGGGAGATATATAAGGAATTTAGGAAAAGGGCTGCCGCTCAAAAATACAATGTTTAGAGATTTCTGTTATAATTGATACACTGGAGGTCATTTATGGATACAATAATTGAAGAAAGGGTAGATAGAGTAGAGATAGCATTGGAGAGATTCATCAATGAGATGAGAGAGTTCAAGGATGAGATGAGGGAGTTTAAAGATGAGATGGGGGAGTTTAAAGACGAGATGAGGGAGTTTAAAGATGAGATGAGGGAGTTTAAAGACGAGATGGGGGAGTTTAAAGATGAGATGGGGGAGTTTAAAGACGAGATGAGGGAGTTCAAAAATGAGGCGGAAAAAGATAGAAAAAGGATGAATAAGCAGTGGGGGGAGCTTGCAAACAAATTAGGGACATTAGTAGAAGATATAGCAGCACCGAGTATACCGAGAATTGCGGAGGAGAGGTTTAAGGTAGAGATAGAGTATCTGGCGGTCAGGGTAAAGAAGAAAAAGATAGAAGGACTTCCTGAGAAGGAGTGGGATGCTATTGCTGTATCATCCGACACAGTCTTTTCAAACTATACCAAAACCACATTAAGAGCTAAGGATGTGGATGATTTTTTAGAGGAGATAAAGATATTCAAGGGATATTTCCCTGAATATAGAGATAAGGGGATTATCGGTATACTTGCGAGTTTATACATAGATGAGAGTGTAATAAGATACGCTGAAAAGAATGGCTTACTGATGTTGGGGATTGGTGAGGAGATAATGGAGGTATTGAACAGTGAAGGTTTTGAAGCTGTTAGGTTTTAGCAACAGCAGAGCAGATAAGGAATATGGGTGCAATATAACTAAAGGAGAGATTATAAAGTGGATCAAAATGTAATAATTACTCAAATCGTTGAAAAAATTAAAAAATATTTCCAGCCAGAAAAGATTATTGTCTTTGGCTCTTTCGCATGGGGAAATCCTACCAGAGATAGTGACCTCGATTTGTTTATAATTAAAGATACTAAGGAGAAACCAAGGAAAAGGGCATTAGAAGTAAGAAGGATTATAAGTGAAGAAAATGCCTTTGTAGGAATTGATATTCTGGTTTATACGCCAGAGGAATTTAGAAAAAGGATGGAGATGGGCGATAGTTTTCTTTCCAAGATTATGAAAAAAGGAAAGGTCATGTATGCCTAAAAAAGAAGTAAAAGAGTGGATTTCAAAGGCAGAAAAGGATTTTGAAGAAGCACAATTTCTTTTTCAGCATAATAGACCTCTTGACGATGTAGCATTTTTTATTCATCAGGCAATTGAAAAAGCCTTTAAGGGATTCCTTATAAATAACGGGTGGGAACTTGAAAAAATTCATGATTTAGTGAAGTTAATAAAAGAGGTTTCTAAATTTGACAATTCTTTTGAGGAATTCCTTAAATTTGCAGAAGAAATAACAGATTACTATATAGAAAGCAGATACCCTGTAGGTTATGAGGTCGCCTATGAAAGAAAGGAAATGGCTGCTATAAATTAAGGAGGATGATATAGTATGAACACAGTTGCTAAAGAAATTCAGCATACTTATATTACGATTGATAAAAAAATAAGAGGAGGGGAGCCTGTTATTTCAGGGACAGGAATTCGAGTTCTGGATATAGCTATTAGATATGAAATCATGGGGATGACGCCTGAAGATATAACAATTGCACTTCCTCATCTTAATCTCTCACAAGTTCATGATGCGCTTTCATATTATTATGACCATAAAAATGAGATTGACAGCAGATGGAGGGCGGCGATCAAAAATGTTGAGGGTCTAAAGAAAATCCAATCATCCATTATGGAGAAAAAGATTGGCAAAATTAAAAGATATATACAGATGAAAATGTTGATATCAGGGTTTCAGAAGGTTTAAATCGCCGGGGCATAAAGGCATTTTCTGCTATAGAAGATGGGATGGTTGGTGTTGCCGATATGGAACATTTTAAATATGCCCTGACAACGCAATCGGTTATTTTTACGCATGACCATCATTTTCTTGAGATTGCAAAGAAATTAACAGGAGAGGGTAAGAATCACTGGGGAGTAATCTTCGTAGAAATGAACAAATTAAGTGTTGGTGAATGTATTAGAAGATTGACACTTTATGCTGAGGTTTTATCGGCAGAAGAAATGAAAAATCAAATAGAATTTTTGTAAATTTAATTTAAAAGGAGGGTGTTTTATGAGAAAAATATTTTTTGCATTAGTAGTAATACTCGTTCCCATGCTTGTCCTGAGCGAAGTCGAAGGGCTCTGCGTGGGAACGGGAAGCATCCCTGTCCATGCTCAGGAAAAAGTTCCCCCCTTTGAAAAAGGGGGGGCAGGGGGGATTGTAGCAGAATTCCCCTTCCCTGCTTCAGAAGAAGCTCTCTTCTGGGGTGAGGAGGAGAAGAATATGAGTGCCACGAAATAGATCAAGAGATTGAGGGACGCCCCTGCCATCGCTACAGTCATAACAGCGGAGCAGATAAGGAATATGGATGCGAGGAATCTGTTAGATGTGTTAAAGGTTGTGCATAGATTAGGGTTTTAATAGCTGCTTATTTGAAGGAAAGGAGGATAAATATGCAAGATACATTGAGGAAGGTTGTTAAGGATATGATTGATTCTACTCCAGAG
>JACQEW010000366.1 GCA_016200365.1 Nitrospinota bacterium | reverse complement strand
GCTCGTTGGTATATTTTATAATCCCCCCTATCCCCCCTTTAAACCACCTCCCCTTTCCCCTCCTTCTGAAGGAGGGGAAAAAGGGGAGGTTAAAGAGGGGGAGAAAGGGGGAGTTGAAAAAGAGGAAAAAAAGAAGATACCGATAGCGGCAATAACCGAGCCGCCTCCGCCTGCACCTGTTGAGGGTGGAAAGCCTGAAATATCAGGCGGTCCAGAGACAGTCACTGGCGGCGGAGGAGTAGAGGGGTGGAGCAGCCTCTTTTCAAAAAGAAATACCCTTATATCTGCAATTGTTATATCCATCCTTACAGCCATTGCTCTTATCTCGGCATATTTGATAAAGAAAAAGAGGATGGGAGATAGAGGTAAAAAGGAAAGCCCTTTACCTTCTCCGGAAGAAAAGGCAGTTGAAACAGAATCGGCTTCGCCTCTCGAATTTTCGGAAGGAACAAAGATTGAATCTCACGAAGAATTAACCGCTGGAGGCGCGCTTTTTGGCGAGGGGGGCATGTCGGGGGAATTGAAAACAGGTGTAGGTGTTAGTCCTGCAGAAATAGAAGTCCATCCTGAGCCTGTCGAAGGACTGTTTACACCTGCTTCAGAGATGCCCGTTTCGACTGCAGGTGAATCGCCTCAACCCCTCGATTTTCCGATAGACTTGAAGTTTGAGGCTGACGATGGCGGGGAAAAATTATTGAAGGAGCCTCTTCCCGAGCCTGTTCCCGCTGTTAGTGAGGTAGCTCAGGTCTTTAGACCTGATACTGAGCAAGCCCCTGATAGAAGCATTCAGGGGCAAGCCCTTTTTGAAGAAACCCCATCCGAAACAGGAGGGGTGGAGTTAGCTTCGACTTCACTCCACCCCTCAGGAGAGGTATCTCAGGTTTTTAGCCCCGATACATTATCTAATGTGGAGATAAAAGAAGAAGTAGAAACACTGCTGCCAGCGGAGGATGTTTTGTCGGCATTAGATTTGCCGGTAGAAGAACCACATCCTGAACCTGTTGAAGGATTGGAGATTGCAGAGCCGTCGGTTCGGCAAGCTCACGATGTAGAGGATGTGCTTGAGGGAATCGTTATTGAAGACGAAACAGAGGGTGTAGAAGAAGCAGCAGTGAGCGAATTGCAGGCAGCTCCTTTTCAATCTGCCGGATCGGAAGACGGCGGGTTGGTTCGGCAAGCTCACGATGTAGATGTTGAAGAAACCCTCATAGACTCAACTTTTAAGGGATTTGCAACTGAAGATGATACATCTCATGTCAAAGAAGATGCTGTAGATTTCTCGGATTTTGAAAAGGGTGATACCTTTGAAGACCTTGCTATCCCTGCAGAAGATGTTACCACTTCACCTGCAGGGACAAAGGATTTAGATATGACTGTTGGGTCTGTTATTACTGATTTATCCATTCCTTCAGAAGATGGGACAATAAATATAGGAGGGGCAAAGGAACAGAATCTTAATGAGGAGATTGAATATATAAAGGAAGGAGATATTATAAACGGAGTCGAGCTAAAGGAGGAAAATTTTAGCCCTGATATTATACTGGAGGAGTCTAAATCGGAAAAAGGACAGAAGTCGCCGGATGATCAGATTAAGGAGTGGGAAAAACTACTGCTGATTGATTAATAGTGTACAAAAAACCACGGAGACACAGAGGGCACAGAGAAAAAAAGAAGCAAGAAGTAAGAAGCAAGAAAGCTCAAAGCTCAAGGCTCAAAGGGGACTTCTTTCAGCTTTCAGCTTTCAGCTTGTTTCTTGCATCTTACCTCTTGCTTCTTGCCTCTTTTTTTAATCTTTTTTCCTTTCTCTGTGTCTCCGTGGTGAGTAGTAACTTTTACAATGTTCAAATACAATATTAGTGATAATGATTTTCATACGGAGATAATTGCCGTAGGCGGCGGAAAGGGAGGGGTCGGGAAGAGTATAATAGCCGCCAATATTGCAATTGGTCTTGCCCTGGAGGGTGAGAGGGTGATTATTGTGGATGCCGACCTTGGGGCTGCGAATCTCCATGCCATACTTGGTATAAAGTCCCCTCCTCTCGGACTCAAGGATTTTATTTTTGATGGCTTTCCTCTGAAGGCGGTCCTTATAGATACAGGTGTAAAGAATTTGAAATTCATCAGCGGCGCCGGTGATATACCGGGCATATCAAATATCCCTTTTCAGGTGAAGCAAAAGCTGATACATCACATTAAAAGCCTGACAGCAGATTATATTGTTATGGACCTTGCACCAGGAGTTAGCTACAATGCCATAGATTTTTTCAATATTACAGATAACGGGATACTTGTAACCACGCCGGAAGTTACATCCGTTATTAATACATACAGTTATATAAAAGGGACTGTATACAGAAGGCTTATAAACTCCTTTAAGGATAATGGAGAAATAAGGGAGCTGATAGAAGTGTCGAAGTTCCCGGATAACAGATTTGGGATTCACAACTTGAGGAATTTGAAATATAGGCTTGGTAAATTTGATGATGCATACATGGATACAATGGATAATGTGGTGAATAATTTCCGTCCAAAGCTTATTGTGAATAAGGTAATGAGAGCCAGAGACATAAATGTCGCTGAAAATATAAAGATGCTTGTAAAGAAAAATCTCGGGATAGAAGTGGAAGTCCTTGGGTATGTGCCTGAGAGCGAGGTTGTAAAAAAATCCGTTGCAAATATGAAGCCCTTTATTATCAGCGCTCCTTATGATAAAGCCTCCATAAGCGTAAAAGAGATAGTTTCCAAACTCTCGAATCTTAAATTCTATATGGAAAGGTCGAGTGAATCTGCTTCTCCTCAAAACAGCGAATGCCTTGGGGCTTACCATGGTTGAAAGGAAATTATAAAATCCTTTCACCACAAAGGCACAAAGATCACAAAGGAAACAAAAGAAAAAGATTAAGAGGAAAGGGGAAAAAACAATTAATTTAACAGGGATGCACAGGATATTCAGGATTTATATTTATCCTGTTCATCCTGTATATCCCTGTTTGAATTTTCTCCTTTTCTCCTTTTCTCCTTTTTTCTTTGTGTTCTTTGTGTCTTTGTGGTAAATATTGTTTATTTATTGTGGAGGTCTTTTTGAATAAGAAGGCGATAGGTCTTTTATCGGGCGGGCTGGACAGCACCCTCGCTGTCGGGCTGATGCTGGATTTAGGGATAGAGGTTATAACCCTTAATTTTGTCAGCCCTTTTTGCACCTGCACAAGTAAGAATGCAGGATGCAAAAGTCAGGCTGTAAAGGTGGCGGATAGGTTCGGTATTAAGATAAGGTCTGTTTACATGGGACAGGAATATATCTCTATGGTTGCCAATCCCAAGTATGGTTATGGCAGAAACCTCAACCCCTGTCTGGACTGCCGTGTAATGATGTTTAAAAAGGCAAAGGATATTATGATGGAAGAAGGCGCATCCTTTATATTTACCGGAGAGGTTCTGGGGCAGCGCCCCATGTCGCAGAGGAGGGATGCAATGAATATAATTGAGAGGGACAGCGGATTAAAAGGGCTTATCTTGAGACCTCTCTCGGCAAAGCATTTTGAGCCTACCATTCCGGAAAAAAAGGGTATTGTAGACAGGGATCGCCTCCTCGATTTAAGAGGAAGGTCGCGAAAGGGGCAGATAAAATTAGCCGAAGATATGGGGATAAATGATTATCCATGTGCATCGGGGGGATGCCTCCTGACCGAATACAATTTTGCCAAAAGGATGAAAGACCTGATTGATAACATGAAAATACCTGCTGTCAACGATGCAAAGTTTTTGAGGGTTGGCAGACATTTCAGGATTGATAAAGACTGCAAGGTAATCGTTGGAAGGGACAGCAATGAGAATGAAAGACTGGAGAGATTGGCAGGCTCTGAAGACTATTTATTTGCAGTGGAGGGATATAATGGTCCGGTGGTAGTTATGAGGGGAACGGCAAAGGATGAGTTTATACCCATTACATCACGGATTACAGTCCGATACAGCGATGCGCCAAAAGATGAAAATGTTCCTGTCAATTATAAAAAAAAGATTGACGGCTCTTTTTATACGGTCTATGTAAATGCAATCGAGGATGAGATGTTGGAGAAAATAAGGATATAGTTGAGTGGTTGAGTGGTTAAGTAGTTGAGTAGTTAGAAATAATGAAATCAGATTTTAGAAATTTAGATGTCTGGAAAAAAGGGAAAGAGATAAGGATATTTATTTTTAATCTTGTAAAAAAGTTCCCTGATGAAGAAAAATACAGACTTGTTGACCAGATGATAAGAGCCTCTCGCTCAGTTACTGCAAATATTGCAGAGGGATATGGTAGATATAACTATCAGGATAATATAAGATTCTGCCGACAATCCAGAGGTTCAATTTTTGAATTATTAGATCATATTGAAGTTGCTTTGGAATGTGTATATATAAACAATGAAGAATATTTAAAACTGCAAGCTAATATAGAAGAAATTTTAGCGATTCTTAATGGATATGTAAAATATCTCAAGGAGAAAAAAACAACTTAACCACTTAACTACTCAACTACTCAACTACTCAACACTATATATGGACAAGGATATTGATAAATTCAGAAATAAGATACCTGACCCGCCGTCAAAAATACCCTTTGTCTTTATCGGGGATGTAAACATTGGCGAGGAGCTAAAAAAGATATTCGGCGATGAGAAAGTTCTGACTCCGCAAAATATCGAAAGAATAAGGTCATATTCATTATCCCTTCGGGATTTTCTTACAAATATAAAAACCATTTTATTGTTTGTGAAGCTGAAAGGGATAAGCATTGATGAGTCAATAGAGCAGCAGTATTCCGAAGAGAAGGAGACCATGTCCAGAACCATGTATAAATTTCTTTTACAGAAAGACGAATCCGTCTTGACCCAGCAGGAGAAAATGAGGGCTATAGATTTTTATCTTGCAATAAAGGACAGCAAGGGGCAGTTTCACCTGCACCCGTTGATTAGGGAAATTAAGAAAGGCGGTAAAAGATAGTTGAGTAGTTGAGTGGTTGAGTAGTTTAACAACTCAACAACTCAACAACTCAACAACTTAACAACTTAACCACTCAACCACTCAACTACTCAACTATAACTTTATGTTTGACCAGATAAGGCGCGATGTTAAGGTAATATTCGAAAGAGACCCTGCAGCGAGAAGCCTCATAGAGATAATATTCTGCTATCCCGGTTTTCACGCCCTTTTTTTTTATCGTCTCAGCCATTGGTTATGGAGGCATAATTTTTTATTCCCCGGCAGATTTGTCTCACATATCGGGAGATTTTTTACGGGGATTGAAATCCACCCCGGTGCAAAGATCGGCGGGGGATTTTTTATAGACCACGGTATGGGTGTGGTTATCGGCGAGACTACGGAGATTGGAGAAAACTGCACAATATATCAGGGCGTAACTCTTGGAGGGATAAACCTTAAAAAAGATAAGAGGCATCCGATTCTGCAGGACAATATTATCGTAGGGGCAGGGGTAAAGATATTGGGTCCTATAACTATCGGCTCCAACAGCAGGATAGGCGCCGGCTCCGTGGTTGTCAATGAAGTCCCGCCTAATTCTACGGTAGTCGGCGTGCCCGGCAGGGTTGTATATACAGGCGATATAACCGTTGATAAGATTGTGCAGATTGACTGGAAATATATCCCGGATCCTGTTGCAAAGGCTATTCAATGTATGCTTGAGAGGATAGCCCATCTTGAAAAGGAGATAAGGGGACTGAAAGAGTAAATTAAGTTTTTGTTCATGCCAAGGAAATGATAAACCACAGAGGCACGGAGACACAGAGAAAGAAAAAAAGATTAAAAAAGAGGAAAGATGCAAGAGGCAAGAAAAAAAATCTTGCTTCTGGCTTCTTACTTCTTGCTTCTTGTTTTTCTCTGTGCCTCAGTGTCTCAGTGGTTAAAATCAGGTTTTTGTTCTTATAGGAGAAATTCGATGCCGAGAAGGGTATATCTTGATAACAATGCGACAACGTCGCTGCATCCGGAAGTGCTGGATGCAATGATGCCGTTTCTTAAAGAGGATTTCGGCAATCCATCGAGCCTTCACCGGCTCGGCAGAAAGGTGAGGGTTAAGATTGATGAGGCGAGAGAAAAGGTGGCTGCTGTTATCGGGGCTGACCCATCAGAGATTGTTTTTACAAGCGGGGGGAGTGAATCGGATAATTTTGCTATAAAGGGCTGTGTATGGGCTAATAAGAAGAACGGCGTTGGCTCGACAGGTTCACAATGCAGCGGGCATATAATCACATCGGCGATTGAACACCATGCTGTTCTGGATACATGCAAATACCTTGAAAATAACGGGTATCGTGTTACCTGTCTCCCTGTAGATGAATACGGGCTGGTAAACCCTTTGGATGTGGAAAAGGCAATAAGCAGCGATACCATATTATTAACGATTCATCACTCTAATAACGAGATAGGGACAATCGAGCCTATCGAGGAGATAAGTAAAATTGCCAGGAGCAAAGGTGTTATGGTTCATACGGATGCTGTGCAGAGTCTTGGTAAGGTTCCATTGAATGTAAATAATCTTGGAGTTGACCTGCTTTCCGTATCAGCCCATAAGCTGTATGGACCTAAAGGTGTGGGCGCCCTCTATATAAGAAAGGGGATAAAGAAGATGCACCCTCTGATTAGCGGCGGTCATCAGGAGAAGATGAGGAGGGGAGGGACAGAGAATGCAGCAGGTATTGTGGGATTTGGAAAGGCATGTGAATTGGCTCTTGCCAATATGAATGAAGATGCAGCACATTTATCCGCTCTAAGGGATAGACTCCAGAATCTTATTTTAGAAAAGATACCCCATGTCAAATTGAACGGTCATCCCGAAAAGAGGCTTCCAACAACTCTTAACATGAGCTTTAAGTTTGCAGAGGGGGAGGCTCTTATGATAAATCTCGATCTGGCAGAAGTGGCAATATCCACAGGCTCTGCCTGCACTTCCGGCACCCTTGAGCCGTCCCATGTCCTTTCTGCTATGGGCATACCCCATGAGATTATTCACGGGTCATTGAGGTTCAGCTTCGGAAGGGAGAATACCGTTCAAGATGTAGATTATGTAATGGAGGTCCTGCCAGATATTGTAAGAAGGGTAAGAGAAATGGAGAAAAGATAGTTAAGTAGTTGAGTAGTTAGGTTTATAGAAATTTATGTGAAAGGGGCTATAGAATACAGGCTGAAAATATCGCAGAATACCAACTCTTAGGGCTTGACAATAAATAACCTGAACACTGTCAAGTTATTTTTTCGTTATTTTTTCGTCTTGACCGTGTATAAAAATCTGTGCTATATTTATTCGTCCAGCTAATAACTGGTTAGAAAAGAAAATAATGGAAAAACGTAAAATATTTTGGTAGTATGCCTCCGATGGGAAAACCAAATTCCTATCATTTACAGGATTATTCTTGAAGAAGAAGCAGACCTTGACACTTTGAAAGTTGCCAAAAAAAGTTGAGTATTTAAAGAAACAAAAATGAACATAGACAAATCTCTAAAAACAAAGAAAGCCGACCTGTTAAACTATTTCCGCAACAGAGCCGAAGAATTTTTAAGTGAGATAAAACTCACTTATGGTAATACTCAATTCAAAGAGCAATCGTTAGCCATCAATAAATCTCTGATTGAAACTAAAGACAATCTTATTGCAACGCTTCTGCAAAAAGCAGAAGCAGAAAATTGGACTAACAAAGAAAAGTTAGAATGCATTTTAATGATTACATATTCCAATTACATCGTAATGCTGGAAGCAAGAAACGATGTTTGGCAGTATGAGTATATGACCTTTTCAAGAAGGATTGGTGAGTTATGGGAGCCGTTTTGCAAACTCTGTTTCTCTTACCCTACAAATAATGTTTTGTTTTTCATTCCGCCTTTATTTTCGGAAGTAAAACAAAAATTGGCAACTGAAATAGAAACCTACATTGACAAGTTGAAAATTTCTGCTGAAGAAAAAGACCAACTCAAAAAATACTATCACAAAGTTTGGGGACTTGTAACATCAGGCGAAATTAAGCTTGAATTAGACCTTCATTTTATTTCCAACAAACAAAAATTTGTGGTTGACTTCAAAAGCGGTTTCGGTTCAAACGAGAAAGGAAACACCAATCGCTTATTGCTTGTAGCAAGTATTTATAAAAACCTTGAAGAGAATTATAAGTGCATGATTTTCGTCAGAGCAGACGACAACAATCATTATTTCCAAACACTAAAAAATTCTGGAATTTGGGATGCTTACAGCGGAAGTGAAGCATACAATAAAATGAAAGAGTATTCGGGCTTTGATATTAAAAACTGGATTGAAACGAATGTGTATTGGGAAGGTGATTTCAAAGCCGAGACCATGAAATATTTTAAACAAAATAATCTTGACCAATACTTGATATGGTGATGATACAGGAAGCAAGAAAATATCAAGCGTTCTACACCAAGTCAACTCCAATAGTTGATTACATGGTGAGCAAGTTATCATTAAAGAATGACGACAAGATATTTGAACCTTGCGGTGGCGATGGAGTTTTTATTGAAACAATTTTAGATGTAAATGAATTTGCAAACATTGATGTTTGCGAATTGAACGAAGGGGCATTTAATATTTTGCAAAACAAGTTTGCAAAATATTCTACCGTTCACATTCGTCAGTGCGACACATTGCTTGACAACGATTTAATTTTTAACTCAAACTTCGGTGGAGTTTACGATAAGATAATTGCTAATCCGCCTTACGGTGCATGGCAGGACTACGATAAAAGAGATAAACTGAAAAAACTTTTCCCGAATCTTTACGCTAAAGAAACTTATGCTTTATTTCTTTTTAGGTGCATTGAACTTTTGAAAAACGGAGGAATTTTATCTTTCATCATTCCCGACACATTCCTGAATCTACATACACACAAAGCAATTAGGCAACACATCTTAACCAAAACAAAAGTTGTTGAGTTGGCTTTATTTCCTTCTTCCTTTTTTCCCGGAGTAAATTTTGGCTACGCCAATCTTTCAATAATTACACTTCAAAAATCTGACAACAAAAACGAAAATCTGAATAATCAGTTTAGAGTGGTGAATAGTTTTACAAATGTCGAGCAACTTTCAGACACAACAGACAAACAACTTAAAACATTTTCGTTTCTGCAAAGTGAAGTTCTTGCAAATCCTGACCATGCTTTTTTAATTTCAGATAATTCTAAAGTTGCTTTGGCAATCAATAACACCAAACTAAAAGTTGGCGATATTGCTAATTGTGTTACTGGTTTTTATTCAGGAGATGATAAAACATTTTTACAGGTAAACAGTACCGACTTGAAGAATGGAAAGAATTATGCTTTAGTTGACGCCAATTCTATAAACAGAGATTATCAAAACATCCCAAATATTCTTGACGGCATTGAAGGAGAAAAACATTTTCTGCCAATCGTGAAAGGCGGCAACATAAAATATTTGAAACCCGAAGGTTGGTTTATGAATTGGAGTAAAGAAGCGGTGAAGCACTATAAGACAGACAAGAAAGCAAGATTTCAGAATCCACAATTCTATTTCAAATTTGGTGTTGGTGTGCCGATGATAAGCAGCGCAAGTATTACCGCTTCGCTTATTGAGAACAAACTATTTGACCAATCCATTGTAGGAATTTTCCCTAAAGACGAAGCACTGACTTATTACTTACTGGCATTTTTCAATTCACCAATTTGCAATACAATTATCCGAACCATCAATCCATCGGCTAATAATCCTGCAAACTATATCAAAAAAATTCCTTTCATCATGCCTGACGAAAAAAACCTAAAAACAATTACAAGCAGAGTGAAAGAAATTCTATCATCAATCAAAGCAAATACAATGTATGATGAGAGAATTGAAACGGACATTCACACTCTTTTTAAAACACTTTATGGATTTTAATTAAACAAATAATGCACTAAATTTAAAATGAGAAAATAGTAGAGGACGTTTCTAACTTAGGGACGGGATGGGGCAGCTTGCCAACTTTAGAAAATAAAAACCTCCTAATAAATCGCTGCACCTGACGCCAAACAGCGGCGCAGGTGAGCTTGGTCGTTAAGTAGTTGAGTAGTTGAGTGGTTTAACAACTCAACCACTCAACTACTTAACTATATTCTCAATACCTTTTCTTAAAATAATCATCCAGTATTTTAGCATGGTCAAAGGCTAATTCATCAGGCAGGTTATCCGCAGTAAATATACCCGCCTTTTCAGCGTCGTCGGCAGCCTGCGGTATCCCTTTAGCCTTTGCTATAAATACTACCGAGATATTGTGCTGTCTCGGGTCCCGTTTTGGATCCGAGTAGGAATGAAATTGCCTTATTAAATCCACCTTTAAAGATGTCTCTTCAAAAGCCTCCCTTACAGCGGCGTCTTCCAGAGATTCTCCATAGTCAACGAACCCTCCGGGTATCGCCCACATCCTTGGCTCTTTTTTTCTGAATATAAGCGCTATCCCCTTTTCCCCTTCAAGAGTCTCGCATTCGATGATAATATCCACTGTAGGGAATGGGTTTTTATATTCCCTTATCTCACAGCCGCATTTCGGACACAGTAATTTTTTCATATATAAATTATAAAAATTAGCCACGAATGACACGAATTAACACGAATTAACACTAATTTTTTCTTTTTAATTTGTGAATATTTGTGTAAATTCGTGCAAATTCGTGGCTAAATCAAATCTTTGTTTTTTAATCCAGCACATATATCTTCTGCTCCATGAGCCTCATCCTGTAGAGTGTCTGTATTTTTATTATCTGTATATTGTTGATTGAGCTCCCTTCCGCAAGAAGCAGCCTGCCGTCTTTTGCATGAATATCCGATGCTAAAATCATGCCCGACTTCAATTCTTCTATGGAATATAATTCTTTAATCCTTTTTTTCTTTTTAAAATTGGTTACGACATTTTCTAAAGCCTCAATAATATCTTTCTCATAGTGTTTTTCGGCAAATTGATTAAGGCAGATAAAGACAAAATCCTCTTTAATCCTCTCCGATGGAAATTTCTCGGAAGTAAATCTCCTCCTTGTGGAAAGCTCGTCGTAGGCATTTACGACGCCAAGTATTTTTGAGCCGAGGGGAATCCTTTCGTTATTTAACCCGTCGGGGAAACCTGTCCCGTCTATATGCTCGAGGTGATGCCTGATAATGACACCGGCTCTATTTAACTCTTCCGATGGAGAGAGAATTGCCTGAGATAATACAGGAGAGGTTTTTATAATTTTGACTTCTTCGATTTTGAGCTTATTAAAAGAGGTGTTCCGTATATTTTCAGGTATGGTTATTGCCCCGATTTCATGGAGGAGTGCTGCCATCTCCAGATCAATCAAATCTTTATTCGGGAGTTTTAAAGCGGTGCCGACCTTTGCTGTGAATCTCGCCACCCTTTTAGAATGTCCGCCGAGAAATGGGTCGTATACCTCCACCAGCCCTGATGTAATCCTGATAGTGTTGATAAAGCT
>JACQEW010000375.1 GCA_016200365.1 Nitrospinota bacterium | reverse complement strand
TATACATAACCTCTTTCAGAATGGTGCAGCAACACTTAGCGGAGTTGTGGAGATGTATAAGGAAAGGCAGAAAAGGGGTGAGATACCGCAGGATCAGGACATAACATTTATCATGGTTACAGGGGATGGAGGGCTCGATATAGGTTTGGGTCCTGCGCTTGGCACAGCCTTCAGAAATCATAATATGATTATCCTCGAATACGACAACGAAGGCTATATGAATACCGGCAACCAGCTTTCATTTACAACGCCGATGGGACATGCCACAAGCACATCAAATGTAGGAAAGGTTGGAAAGGGCAAAAAGTTTCATCATAAAGATTCGGCACAGCTTTTTGCCGCCTGTCATATACCCTATGTGTTTACAGCAGTGGAATCGCAATACAGAGATTTGATAAGAAAGGCTGCAAAGGCGCAGTGGTATGCAAAACACGAGGGGCTTGTATTTGGGAAGGTCTTATCAGCATGTCCGTTGAACTGGCGGCATCCTGATAATATCGGACAGGAGGTCATCCAGGCGGCAGTGGATTGCAACTTTTTCCCGCTCTACGAAGTGGAGCATGGGGTTACAACATTAAATTATGACCCCGAAGAAAAAAAGAAAAAGGCTCCTGCTACGGATTGGTTTAAGCTCATGGGAAAGACAAAGCACCTGCTTAAGCCCGAATTTAAGGATGTGGTGGCTGAATTTGAAAGAGAGGTAGAGAGACGCTGGAGAAGGCTCAAGGCAATGCACGAGAATCCGCTGTTGTAAAAGAATTTACCCCAATTACGCAAGATTCACTTGGTAATTTAAAGTATAGGAATTTCAATCTTGAGATTGCTTCGCCTTCGGCTCGCAATGACACAGAAAGCAGAAGTGTCATTGCGAGGAGCGTAAGCGACGAAGCAATCTAATTCACTAATTTTTTCCCTTTTGACAAAAATATTATTGGGATTATATTTATAGCATAACCATTCCTGAAACAAACCTGTCCTGACGACATGTCAGGATTCAGGACAGATCTATAATGGAAGGTGAGAAAAATGAGAAATCGGTTCAAGCATAGGGATTTCAATATTATATTCTTTCTTTTTCTGGGGCTTTTGTCTTTCCTGTTTTTTTACTCAGCAATATCTGCCGGAGCAGGTCGGGGTGTCAACATTGTCCTCAAAGACAAATCCGGCAAAGAAGTGGGGCTCTATAAAGAGAGCCATGCCTTGATAATTGGGGTAAGCGGTTATACCGGCGGCTGGCCCAAACTGCCCGGTGTCCTCACCGATGTCAAACTGCTGAAGGAAGAGCTTGAGCAACAGGGCTTTCAAGTTGTAGTGGTCAAAGACCCCAACCGCAGCAGTTTATTGTCTGCTTATGATGATTTCATCAACAAATATGGGAATGATGCGGATAACCGCCTGCTGTTTTATTTTGCAGGACATGGGCATACCATGAAGCTTAAATACGGAGGGGATATGGGTTATATCGTCCCTGCCGATACCCCGAATCCAAATCAGGATGAAAGAGGCTTTCTATTGAAGGCAGTCTCTATGCAGCAGATAGAGGTTTATGCAAAGAACATCCAATCCAAACACGCCATGTTTTTATTTGACAGTTGTTTTTCCGGCTCGATATTTAATCTTACCCGCGCAGTTCCCGAGATTATCAGTGAAAAGACAAGCAAACCAGTGCGGCAGTTTATAACATCGGGTGATGCAGGAGAGCAGGTTCCTGACGAGAGCGTATTCCGCGGTCAATTTATTGCTGCCTTAAAGGGTAAGGGGGATTTGAATGGTGATGGATATGTAACAGGTGTAGAACTTGGAGAATTTCTGCAGGATAAGGTTGTGAATTACTCGAAAGGGACACAGCATCCCAAATATGGAAAGATTAGAGACCCCAATCTCGATGAAGGGGATTTTGTATTCCCCCTGAGAATGGCGAGTCTTGGGGCAGTTTCTACACCACCACCGCCACCCTCTCTACCTCTATCAATTCCCGCAGCCCCTGCACCTGTGGTTTTACAGGGGCATTTACAGGTGAATGTAAATGCACCATCAGCAAGGGTATTTATAAATGGAGAGGAGAAAGGGACTGTATCTCCAGGAAGTCCTCTAAATATGGAGAATCTCTCCACAGGCACAGCAAGCATCAGAGTAGAAGCAGAAGGATATGAATCTGGACAAAGAACAGTAACTGTCCAGAGGAATCAATGGACACAGGAGGTCTTTGAGCTAAAGAGGATTCAGGTAGCAAGCCTGCCTCCACCACCACCGCCTCAAATAACTCCCCCTTTGAAAAAGGAGGGCGAGGGGGGATTTAACATGGTATTAATCCCTTCAGGAGAATTTATGGCAGGCAGACCAGGCTCACTCAAAGGCATGGTTGTGAGTGAATTTTACATAGACAAATACGAAGTTACACAGAGGGAGTATGAACAGGTGATGGGAAATAACCCATCAAGATTCAAAGGATGTGATAACTGTCCTGTAGAGAGTGTTACATGGAATGAGGCGAAAAAATACTGCGGGAAGGTAGGAAAGAGATTACCAACAGAATGGGAATGGGAGAAGGCAGCAAAGGGAGGGACGACAACAACATATTACTGGGGAGAGAGTGAAGGCATGGCGGGTGATTATGTCTGGTATAAAAATAATTCAGACAGTGAAACCCATCCTGTTGGACAGAAGAAGCCGAATAACTATGGGCTTTATGATATGGCAGGTAATGTCTGGGAATGGACATCTACTGATGATAAAAATAGTAATAAGGTTTTGCTCGGCGGTTCTTGGCACAGTCTTCCGTACGGACTGAGGTCGTCTGACCGCGCCCGGTATGAGCCGTCGACTCGGGACAGCGAATTCGGATTCCGGTGTGCCGGTGCTTCAGGACAATAGTTACACTTTAAACTTTTACCCTTTTACCCCTTCCCCTCCTCTCATTCCCACCCCTGATAGAACCCCTGAATGAATCAATCGTTTATTTAAAAGGCTTTTGGTTTTACATCCCTTACAACTTGTCTTGCACAGCTTGCCGTGTTTTCTGTCCTTCGGGGGTGTAATAAAATAAAGTTTACAAATATTCCTGCTATCAACTAAAAATTTCAGTTAAAAATAACATTAAAATGTAAATCTTATATAATTACACCCCCTTCGCTGGCAATCAAATTAGCTATATACCTGATGGTCTCCTCATAAAACATTTTCGTCTTACATTATCCCTACATTACGAAGTATCTCTGCCAGTCTCGGCTCTTTGTGTGCATATTCCTTTAATGCCTTTTCAAGCTTATCGTCCCTCTCCTCAAGCTCTTTATTCTTTTTTATTGCAGGAGATAAAGCAGTCCTTCTATCCCATAGGACAAACCCAACCAGAGTGAACATACCGGCAAATAAAATACCAAATCCCCAGAGCATAAAATCCTTCAAATCGCCAATCTGTTTATTTGTAGAATCTTTTAAATCGGCAATCTGTTTACCTGTAAAATCTTTAAGCTCATCAATCCTTCTGTTTGTATCGGCAATCTGCTGCTGGAGTTTATTCTGTCCTTCCTCTAACCTCGTTAGCTTTTCTATAATCTCTCTGTCAGTAATCCTTGGCGCTACTTCTATTGCAGCGGCATTAGCTGAAATGGAAAATAGATAAACGATAATACCTGTTATTATAATAATTCCTTTTCTCATAAACCCTCCTGTTTTGAGTTAAAGAAATTATACCACAAAATAATCACTATAAAATTGAAAATTAGAAAAATTTTATCCCGCTAATAAAAATTGCCAATTTTTAAAAATTCATTTATAATAGAATTCAGTCGCAGATTTTCACAGGCCAAGCAATTCCCCGGTAGCTCAATGGCGGAGCATTCGGCTGTTAACCGAAGGGTTGCAGGTTCGAGTCCTGCCCGGGGAGCCAAATATTACTCTCAGCAAAACCTTCTTTTAAAGGTTTTGCTGATTTACTATTTAACCCAACTTTCATCAGCGACCAATTGCATTTTTTGGCTCAGCCATGAATTGCCTTTTTATGTCCGGCTGCAGAGCCTGTAGAAAAACCCCAATCTTTTAAAAAATTGTGTCAAAAGTCCTTTATTTTCAACAGTCCATTTTTCGAAAATAGCCTTTTTCTACAGATTCAATGAGACAGTTTACTTGCGCCGAACCATAGCAAGCGAATCGTTGAACGGCTGAAAGCCTCTGTGAGCAAGCGCCACTCTGAACAAAAACGCCGCTGCTTGGCGTTAAGTGGAGCGACTGGTTAAGGCATCTTTGGGGGATCTTGTCTGTTATCAAAAATGGAATGAATCACAATTTTATCCCCTTCAATGGTATAAAATATCGAAAAAGGAAATCTTCTAATGACACATCTCCTGAAATCGGAGTAAACTTTTTCATACATTTCAGGGAAGCGCAAAATGCTTTTTAGTGAAGCTTCAACACAATCAAAAAAATCGAAGCCTAATCCCCGCCTCTGCTTTTCGTACCACTCGAATGCCAACTCGATATCATCTTTGGATCTATCGGTGTAACGCAAAATCATTTATATTTATTCCTTATTTCCTCATGTACACCTTCCCAATCTCTAAGCTTTAATTTTCCCTCTTTATATTGACGATATCTTTTGTCTAATTCAGATTTTTGCCATTCCGGCATCGGTAATTCACCGTTATTCCTTGCGATCCCGTCCCATATATCTTCTACTAATATTAATTTTTCTGATAGACCAAGCTTTTCTACCTCTCTTGCGATTTCTTCCGATTTCAAAATAATCACCTCCTAATGATTTCTGTGGTTTTTGATAATATACTTTAACGGCACGCATCACCGGCGGTGTAAACCGTCAGGTGGATGCGTTTGTTAGGTTTTGTTGTTGTGTTCCAAAGTTATTACTACTTTTCCTTTGGCATGTCCTTCTTCAAGATACCGGAGAGCTTCAGGTGCCTCACTTAACGGGTAACGTCTATCTATAACAGGTTTTATTTTGCCGGATTCAAGAAGCTCCTTCAGAAAGAGCAGGTCATTCTGGTTTGGTTTCGACGACAGGGCGACCATCTTCTTGCTCCCGGCCATGGATAGCCATGGTCCCAGGAGCAGGGCTTGAAATAGCTGGGCTGTATTACCTCCGGCCATGACATAAATCCCCCGGGGACTCAATGCACGCCTGTAATCGAAGATCGAACGAAATCCGTTTACTGCCAGGATCAGGTCATAATGCCGCCCGCTTCTGGTGAAATCCTCCTGCGTGTAATCAATAACGTGGTCGGCGCCGAGCGAGCGCGCCATGTCCACCTTCCCCGTGCTACACACGGCAGTGACCTCCGCCCCGAAATACTTGGCGATCTGCACCGCAAACGTTCCGACACCACCGGACGCACCATTGATCAAAACCTTTTGTCCCGGCTGTATCTGCCCCTTGTCGCGAAGTCCATGCAAGGCGGTGAGCGCCGCCAAAGGCACGGCCGCCGCCGCCTCGAACGATAGATTGGCTGGCTTCAACACCAATTCACTTTCACGGGCACACTTATATTCGGCAAATCCGCCAAAACCACTTGCGAATATGTCCCCAAATACCTCATCACCATGTTGAAACTGGCGGACATTTTTACCCACCGCCTCGACCCGCCCCGCTATGTCGGCACCGAGTATCTGGAATTTTGTTGGCTTTAGAAACCCAGCGTACAGACGGACCAGGAACGGGTCAGCTCTCATGAGACGCCAGTCAGCGGCATTCACGGATGCCGCATGGATCTTCACTAGAACTTCATTGTCCTTAGCAGTAGGTTTTTCTACTTCTTTTAATTCAAGAACATCCGGTGGTCCGTATTTTGTGTATACAATCGCTTTCATAAGTATTCCTTCAAGATTGATTTGATCTGGCTATCCTGTAAGTTTGTAAAACCTAACGATATATTTAACAAGTTTTCTCTATTTAACCAAAAAGCATGGCACAAATCAAGCAAATAGCCTGTTTATGTTGACATATAAAGCCATCATAAATACAGTTTCTAACCTGTTAGCAATACCTAATGAGAGATATTAAGAAATAGGATAAGTATTCATGCATATTTTTTAAAATATAGGAAATTATAAAAAATTTGCCACAGATTTTCACAGATACACACAGATAAGAAAAGTGAAAGTGAAAGTGAAAGTGAAGAGTGTAAGGGATAGGTAAATAAAATCTTTTAACTTACACTTGCACTTACACTTACATTCCCTTCGAGTCTGTATCTGTGGCTAATAATTTTTCTTTTTTGTTCTTAAAAGTTCACACAATCGTAACACAGGCTTAATAATCCTGTAACATGGAACTGCAATCATTGTTTAAGAGAATAAAAAAGTGATATGATATTTTTATGCGCTCAAAGATATTAATAGTAGATGACGAGGCGGATATTCTTACCCTCCTCGAGTATAATCTGGATAAGGCAGGGTTTGAGGTTATCTCTGCTCAAGACGGTCCTGAGGCATTGGAGTTGGCAAAGAAAAAGAAGCCCGACCTTATTATTCTGGACATAATGCTCCCCAGCATGGAAGGCACAGAGGTCTGCAAGATTATTAAGAAAGATGAGGCAACAAGTCATATACCTGTAATAATGCTCACCGCAAAGGGAGAGGAGATTGACAGGATAGTCGGTTTTGAGCTGGGTGCAGAGGATTATATTACAAAGCCCTTCAGTCCCAGAGAATTGATATTGAGGGTCAAGGCAGTATTGAAGAGACTGCACGGTAAACAGGAAAAGGTTAAGAGCATTACAGCAGGTCCGATTTTTATAGATATAAACAGGTCGCAGATTACTGTAAATGGAAAAACCCTAAAGCTGACGGCTATGGAATTTAAGCTCATAGTAGAGCTGACAAAGGCGCGGGGAAATGTTCTCTCCCGAAACGACCTTCTTGACAGGGTTTGGGGAGCGGATGTCTATGTAACCGACAGAACTGTGGATACACATATCAGGAGGCTCAGGGAAAAGCTTGGCAAGGCTGAAAAATATATAGAGACTGTTAGGGGCTTTGGATATAGATTTTTGGAAGAGGAATAAAAATTCACCACAAAGGCACAAAGAACACAAAGAAAATTAAGAACTTGACAGGATTAACAGCCCCTGAATGCAGCTATCAGGGGCTGTTTTATCTTGTATATCCTGTCTAAAATCAAGTCTTTGTTCCTTTGGGTCTTTGTGGTGAGGGGGATTTCGGAATGAAGAATAGTTTTTTAGAGGCGGTCATCAGGGAGATGCAGATGGGTGTTATAGTCCTCGATGCAAAGGAGAGGATACTCTACTCGAATCCATTTTTTGAGAAGACCTTTTCTATGAACGGAACTCTTGAGGGAAGGGAATTT
>JACQEW010000374.1 GCA_016200365.1 Nitrospinota bacterium | reverse complement strand
TTTCTTTTTTTCTGTGTTTATCTGTGTCCAATATTTTCTTTTTTCTCCTTTTCTCCCTTTTCTCCATTCTCCTTAATCTTTTTCTTTTGTTCTTTGTTTTATAATTGTAGTAGATAAAAAAAACTTGTCAAGAAATATTATCTTTGAGAGAATTAACAGAAAAAGGAATAGGAGGTAACCATGAAAAAAGTTTTAATACCGATAGCACCGGGATTTGAAGAGATAGAAGCGATTGCAGTTGTGGATATTATGAGGAGGGCGGGGATAGAGGTTGTAATGGCAGGAACAGCAGACGACCCTGTAGAGGGGAGAAATAAGATTAAGGTTCTTACAGATGTATCGCTTGATTCTGTAAAGGATCAGGATTTTGATATGATAGTTCTGCCGGGTGGTGCAGTTGGCACGGAAAACCTTAAAAAAGACCCCCGAATAAAAGAAATAGTAGAAAGGTTATACAAAAAAGGGAGATTCATCACAGCCATCTGTGCTGCGCCGACAGTCCTTTCGGCAATTGGAATAACAGAAGGTAAGTCTGTTACAAGCCATCCAGGCGTCATGGATACCCTGAAAAAAGAAAAAGTTTCAGACGAGAGGGTTGTGGTTGACGGCAATATTGTTACAAGTCAGTCGCCCGGCACTGCCATAGAATTCGCTTTCAAGTTGGTGGAATTATTGTTAGGAAAAAATAAGGCTGTAGAAGTGAATAAAGGAGTGCTGGCAAGGATTTAACTTTAACCTAAGTTGAACGATTCGCCAGTTCAACAATGAAGTGCAACACTTGGGAAAGCAGAAAGGATGCTATCCTAAGTGGCTATGGGAAAACATTATATTTTATGATAGGATTTTTCGGAATTATATACTATAATATCGGCAATCTTAGGCTGCATGCTGTTTGTTATTATGCACACTTAGAAGGTAATATGTCAATACTTAAAGTAGCCAGACTTGGCAATCCTGTTTTAAGGCAGACGGCTGCGACTTTAACAGCGGAAGAAATAAACAGCCTCTATGTGCAGAAATTGATTGACGATATGGTTGAAACCATGAGGGAATACGAGGGGGTGGGGCTGGCTGCACCGCAGGTTCATGAGTCAAAACAGATTGTGGTTATCGAGTCTGCCGGCAGTATAAGATATTCTGAGGCACCAAATATACCCCTTACAATTTTAATAAACCCTGTTATCTCATACTATTCAGAGGAGAAGGCAGACGGCTGGGAGGGATGTCTTAGTGTGGGTGATTTCAGGGGTGTGGTTCCCCGCTCGACTTCAGTAAAAGTTGATACTTTAAATAGAAAGGGCAAGAAGGTTTCGATTGATGCCAGTGGTTTCTTTGCCATAGCCCTCCAGCATGAAATAGACCATTTGAATGGAATTGTTTTTCTGGACAGGATGAAAGACTTGAAAAACCTATCCTTCCTCAAAGAGTATGAGAGATACTGGGCAAAGGAGTGAAAAAACAAGATGCAGGATGCAAGAGGCAAGAGGCAAGAAGCCAGAAGCCAGAAAAAATCTTACATCTTGCATCTTGCATCTTGCTTCTTGCTTCTTGCTTCTTGTTTCTTGCTTCTATCTGACCGGTTGTGCAGGAGTTACGCCGCCGCCGGAAAAAAAACCTATCTCCACCCAAAAAGTTGAAGAGAAAAAACTGCCGGAGCCTGAAGTAATAGTATTAAAAGACAGGGAGAGAAAATCTGAAGAATACGCGGTGATTATTGCAAGTCCTTCCGATACCTACGAATCGCTTGCCGAAAAGTATTATGGTGATAAGAGCTTTTTCTATATTATAGCTGAATTTAATCAAGATAGGGCAATTACGGCTGACAAAGAGGTGGTAATTCCTCTTAAACCAGCAAACCCTGCCGGGCTCTATGCCGACGGTTATCAGACTGTCCCTATCCTCTGTTATCACCAGTTCAGCAAGGGCAAAAGCAAAGATAAGATGATTGTGAGTGAAGATATGTTCGATAAGCAGATGGTATATCTGAAGGAGAATGGGTACAATGTTATAACCCTCAAAGAACTCCATGATTTCATAAATTACAAAAGACGCCCGCCCCAAAATTCTGTTGTAATAACCATCGATGACGGCTGGAAGAGTGCAAAGACCGCCGCTGCCCCCATTTTAAAAAAATACGGTTTTAAGGCTACACTTTTTATATACACAGATTTAATAAAACCAGGCAAGATAACCCTTTCATGGGATGATGTAAAGGAGATGATGGATGAAGGGGTTATTGAAGTTCAATCCCACTCCAGGTCGCATCCTGACCTGACTAAGATGAAGGAAAACGAGCCTGAAGCCGCCTATATACAGAGACTGGAAAAAGAGATAGGTGAGTCCCAGAAAATCATTGAACAGAAACTCGGAATAAAGCCAGTGTTTATGGCTTACCCTTTCGGCACTTTTAATGATGCAGTGATTGATACTTTAAAGAGATACCAGTATGCAGGGGCTTTTACTGTAATCAAAGGCGGCAACCCTTTTTTTTATAATAACTTTTCCCTGAACCGCTCTATGGTCTTTAACAGCGAAAAGATCGAGGATTTCATAAAACTATTAGAGACATTTAGGAAAGAACAGCTATGACCTCAGAATACAGAAGTCAGAAGTCAGAATACAGAAGTCAGAAGTCAGAGGTTTTATTCTGTCTTCTGTATTCTGTCTTCTGTCTTCTGTTTTTTGCCTGTGTCCCTCCTCCTGCAAGGACCCCTCCTGCTATAGAGCCGGCAGTATCCAAACCCCCTCCCGTTATAATAAACCCCTTTAAACCATTTTTGGAAGAACATATTAAAAGGGCATCGAGTCTTGAACAGCAGGGTAATATTTCAGGGGCAGCAGAGGAATTTAAAATAGCCCTCACGATTGACCCGTCAAACAATGAGGCAAAGGAGGGATTAAGGAGGCTCTCCGATATGGCAGATAAAGAGACGGAGAGGCATTTTCAGAAAGGGCTTTCTTTAAAAAAGACCGATCCGTCAAAGGCACGGATCGAATTTCTAACTGCCCTCCGTATAAAACCCGATTATCAGCCGGCAATAGACGAGCTTAAAGAAAATCACCTGCTTGTTGCAAAATCAAGGTTGCTTGCACCGTCAGGCGAGGCGGATACAGGGGTAGAAGACTATTTGAGCGTCGCCCTGTCTTTATATGAAGACGGAGATTATGCAGGCGCTATTCAGGAATTTTTAAAGGCAAAGGAGAAGTATCCCAAAAATCCCGAGATAACAAAACATCTCAACTTTTCATATTATAAACAGGGAATTGCCCTTTTTGAAAAAGGAGAATATAAAGAATCGCTGCGCATGTTCTCGAATCTTCAGCCGAATTTTGAGAAGGCAGGGGAGTATTTGAAAAAGGTAAGGGCAGAACTAAAAAAGATGGGGGAAGACTATTACAAAAACGGGCTGAAGCTTTTCAGAGAGCAGAAGCTGAATCAGGCAATAGAACAGTGGAATATGGCGCTTGAAATCGAGCCCGAGCATAAAAAGGCGAGGGAATATATAGAGAAGGCAAAAAACCTCTTGAAATCGTTAGAGCAGCTTAAATAGGTTAAAATTTCTAATTACTAATTCCCAATTTCCAATTTAGGAATTATACTGCATCATCACCCCTCTCGCCCGTTCTTATCCTTACCGCATCTTCCAGGTTGGAGATAAATATCTTCCCATCGCCGATCCTTCCTGTCTGTGCTGATTTTATAAGTGTTTCAACAACCTTCTCCACCATATTATCAGGGACTACTATTTCAAGCTTTACCTTTGGAAGGAAATCAACCACATACTCCGCCCCTCTATACAGCTCGGTATGCCCCTTCTGCCGCCCGAACCCCTTTACCTCGCTCACCGTTATCCCGTGAATACCTATCTCATTCAGCTTATCCTTGACTTCATCCAGCTTAAACGGCTTAATGACAGCCTCTATTTTTTTCATTATGCCTCCCTCTTGTAACTCAAGGCTTCAGCCTTGATGCCTCAAACTCCCCCTCGCTCCCCCTCTTTACTAAAGAGGGGGATGGGGGGAGTTTGAATGATGCTATATTACTATCTCTCATAATTAAAATCAAGAAGTTACTGTCCCTTTTTTTCGTTTAACAACTCTTCAAATTTTTTTGTTGCCTTTTCTATTCCGAGGCAGCCGGCACATTCGGACGGACCCTGCGACTTTGCAAGAAGGTAAAATGACAGCACAAGAATAAAAACGATCCCTGTGTTTACCCCCAGGTCAATCATGCTCCTGAAAAACACCTCCCTCCCGACATCCTCGGCTACAGACAGGTGCGCCTCTATGGTAAGTATCTTTCTTACGGATGCAATAATGCCTACCACAAGAAACGGCTGAAATGTGATCCTGTGTTCGCGGAGATATGTAATAACGGTAACAAATATCTCCATTATTATTAATACGAACAATATCTCGTTTATCAAATGAGATATTGAATTGCTGTTAATTGACTTCAGGTTAGTAAATGCGCTGACCAGAAAGAAAACAGCAGAAATAATAAGGGATAAAGCGATGACGATGTGAACAACATCTGACAGCTTTCTCAGCCAGCCTGTAAGCAAAACAATACGATCTTTTTCCATAATAAATATCCTCCCGTATAAAGAAAGTATGCAGTATGCAGTAAGAAGTAAGCAGTAAAAAAACTGCCTACTGCCTACTGCTTACCGCCTACTTCTTTTATTTCCTTTACCCTGTATATCTGAATAGGCTTACTCTTCCCTTTTACCATAACTGGTTCAAGCTTATCAACATTGGCAATATCAGCCACTTTTTCATAAACTGAATCGCTTATAATTATATCATCTGCCTTTGCCTCTCTTGTCAAGCGGGACGCAAGGTTTACATTATCCCCTATGACAGTATATTCCATCTTTTTACTTGAGCCGAGATTTCCTGCAACAACATCACCTGAATTTATTCCTGTGCCTATTCTTATCGCCTCTCTCCCTTCACCTGCCTTCTTCATGTTAAAATCCCTTAATTCATTCTGAAGGGATACTGCAGCCTTTACTGCCCTAACAGAATGGTCTTCATATGATATAGGTGCCCCAAACACTACCATTATCTCGTCCCCTGCAAATTTATCTATATGTCCTCCGTGCCGCTGTATAACCTCCGTTGCCATGCTGAAATACTCGTTCAAAACATTTACAACCTCCTCAGGCTCCTTTTTCTCCGAGAATGCTGTAAATCCCCTTATATCAGCAAACATGACAGTAACATTTAACTTTTTACCCTTTAGCCATTTCTCATCAGGGTTCTGGAGTATCATATCAACAATC
>JACQEW010000373.1 GCA_016200365.1 Nitrospinota bacterium | reverse complement strand
TGATAATCGGAGAAGGCAGGGGATTAGCTGAAGTAAAGAAATCGGTAGGTAATAAAAAACTTGGAAGAAATTTCTCTTTTACAGGATGGGTCAGGCATGATGATATTCCGGCATATTTAGATAAAGCCAGGATAGGGTTGGTTCCCTTTATTAAATCTAAGGCTACAGAAATAGCACTGGCTGTTAAAGGATTTGAGTATATGGCAATGGGGCTTCCTGTAATTGCACCTGATTTAAAAGGGATGAGGGAGGAGATTGGAGATAATGAAAGAGGTCTCCTTTTCAAACCGGAAGATTCAGAAGACCTTGCCAATAAGATTATACACTTGCTTAAAGACCCTGAACTTCAAAGGAAGATGGGGAAAAAGGGAAAGGAGTTTGTAGAAAGTAATTTTGTGTGGGAGAGGAATGCAGAGAGGATAGTTAAGGTGTGCGAAGATGCTTATAGGAAAACTCTGAAAAACTCATAATACAAGACAATATGTCATACTGAACCTTGTGCTGAACTCGTTTCAGTATGGAATAAATCATTTAGTAGATACCCACTGGCTTACAGATAGAGGAATATCAAATATACTTTAATCTCCCTTCACTTTAAAATTAAGTCTAATAATTTAGTAGTGTTCCATGTTAAAAGCGGAGATATAGTTGTTATTTCATATCCATCGGGCAATGCAGGGTCTATTTTTATCTTTGCCAAATCAACATAAAATTTTGCACCTCCACCGCCTCTTTAAGTATTCACGCCTTCAGTATCATCCACATCCCTGACAAATACCTCTCTTGGTTTTGCGCCGTCTGCGGGACCTACAAGTCCCTGCTTTTCCATCAGCTCGATCAGGCGGGCTGCACGGTTATACCCTATACGCAGCCTCCTCTGCACCATTGATATGGATGCCTGGCGGGTCTTTGCCACAAGCGCCACTGCCTGGTCGTAAAACTCATCGAAATCTTCACCCTCCCCCTCTGCTGTCTCCTCTATCTTTGGCTTTAATATCATCTCGTCATATACAGGCTTCTGCTGCTTCTTGAGGAAATTTACTACCCTCTTTATCTCGCCTTCGGATACATAGGCTCCGTGAATCCTCTGCAATTTGGAAGTCCCGGGCGGCAGGAACAGCATATCTCCTTTTCCGAGAAGCCGTTCGGCGCCGATTGTATCGAGGATAGTTCTGGAATCAATCCTCGATGTTACCTGATAGGATATGCGGGAAGGGAAATTCGCCTTTATTATTCCTGTAAGGACATCTACAGACGGTCTCTGTGTCGCTACAAGCAGATGTATCCCCGCTGCCCTTGCCATCTGGGCAAGACGGGTAAGAGAGTCCTCGACATCCTTTGAAGATACCATCATCAAATCCGCCAGCTCATCTATTATAACGACGATATAAGGTAATTTTTCTTCTTTTTTTTCTTCTAATATTTCTTCTGTCTCCTGCCCCTCAGTGCTTTCTATAGCTTTCTCTTTAGTCTTTTCCCTCTTTTGACTCCCGACTCCCGACTCCCGACTTTCGACTTCGGACTCTTCAATTATCTTATTGTATCCAACGATATTTCTTACACCTTTTTTTGCGAGGAAACTGTATCTCCTCTCCATCTCCTCAACAACCCATCGAAGGGCATTTGCCGCCTTCTTAGGATTTGTTACCACAGGCGAAATAAGGTGAGGTATGCCGTCATAGACGGACAACTCTATCATCTTAGGGTCTATCATTATCATCTTCACCTCATCGGGCGTGGCATTGAAGATTATGCTGCATATCATGCTGTTGATCCCAACGCTTTTTCCAGAGCCTGTTGCGCCTGCAACAAGGAGATGCGGTATCTGGGCAAGGTCTGTTACCACAGGCTTGCCTGATATATCTTTCCCCAGTCCCAATGACACTTTCGATTTTGCCTTTTTAAACTCATCGGAGCTTAGTATCTCTCTGAGACTTACAGCATCCCTGTGGATATTCGGTATCTCTATACCGACAACGGATTTTCCAGGGACAGGAGCCAGTATCCTGACACTTATAGCCTTCATGGCAAGTGCGAGGTCATCGGCAAGCCCCATTATCCTGCTCACCTTAACCCCTGATGCAGGCTCAAATTCATACATGGTTATAACAGGACCGGGCAGCACCTGCAAAACCTTGCCTTCTATTCCAAAATCCCTGAGTTTGTTTTCAAGAACAGCCGAATTGGCTATCATCTCATCTTCAGCCATTTTCTTATCCGCAGGCTGGGAGGCATCGAGCAGAGAAAGATTGGGAAGTTTATATTCCCCTGTAAATTTCCCCGGCGATTCAAATACCTCCTCTTTTTCAAACTCCTCCTCTTCCTCTATTGTTTCTGCCGATACTATTTTAGGAGGCTCGGTATCTTCAGCCTTTTTAACAGGCTGCCTTGTCTTCTTTTCTTTTTTCTTTACAGGAGCAAACTTTATTAAAGACATTGCCCATTTAGTAAGATGCCCAATTAATCCGTTTAATCTTATCAGGGTATCCCCGATAGATATGCGGGTTGTCAGTATTATGGAGAAAATAAGGAGCGTAAAAACTACAATATAAGCGCCGCCCCTGTTAAAAAGCCATATTAGATGCTCTGCAGCAAAATACCCGACCGCACCACCCGACCTTGCCACCCTGCCGAAAAGCGGGTCGGTCTTAAAGAGGAGATAAAGAAAGGAGCACAAAAAGACAGTGCCTGATATGCCCCCAACCAGCGAGGAGATAGGAAGCCCTAATTTTTCATTCCACAAAAGCGCCCATCCGATGAATAAACATGCGATAACGATAAAAAACGAGCCGCTCCCCATGAGCTGGACAAAGGAGTCGGAAAAATAGGCGCCGATAATGCCTGCATAATTTTTAACCGGGACTTTCTCTGAAATATATTTATTGAAGGAGGGGTCGTCGCCGTGATAGGAGATGAGACTGACGAATGTAAATATTGCAGCGGCAATAAAGAATACCCATGCAGTTTCTCTTACAATCTTACTTCTTAAAAAAGAGAGCATAATATAAAATTTCCAATTTCCAATTATCAATTTCTAATAAATTTCTAATGTCCAATTTATTTACATTATTGGTCAACTTATTTATCACATTCATTATACCTTAGAAATTATTTTTTTTATTGGAAATTAGTAATTGAAATTTAGGAATTATTTACTATAGCTGTCTTTTATATTGTATAACCGTATCCTTTCTCCAATTGACATCATCACGGCTGGGGTAGTCAATGTTGTAGTGGAGTCCCCGACTCTCCTTCCTTATCATTGCACACTGTATAATAAGGTCTGCAACAGTGGCAATATTCCTTAGCTCGATAAGGTCGCTGGTGATGATAAAATTCCAGTAGTATTCCTTAATCTCATCCAGCAATATGTCTATCCTTCTTTTAGCGCGGTTGAGCCTTTTATTAGACCTCACAATACCCACATAATTCCATAAAGTTCTCCTTATCTCATCCCAGTTGTTTGAAACAACGACCGATTCGTCGCTGTCTACTGCATTTCCCGTATCCCACTGAGGAACCTGTATATCTTCAAAACGGGTATCCTTCGACTCTTGAATCGCCCTTTCTGCTGCCTTATGGGAAAATACCAGCGCCTCAAGGAGTGAATTGCTTGCCAGCCTGTTTGCCCCATGAACGCCTGTGCATGCAGTTTCTCCGGCGGCATAAAGCCCTCTCATGTTTGTCCTTCCGTAAAAATCGGTTACAATACCTCCGCATGTGTAATGTGCAGCAGGAACGACGGGGATAGGGGTCTTTGTTATGTCTATTCCTAAGGAGAGGCAAATTTTATATATGGTGGGAAACCTCTCCCTTATCTGATAGCCTTCCAGATGGGTAACATCAAGGTATACGCAGTCATCGCCGCTCTTCTTCATCTCATAGTCTATTGCCCTTGCAACTATATCTCTCGGTGCAAGACATCCCATGGGATGATATTTCTCCATAAATGTGCTGCCGTCCTTCAATTTCAGCAGCCCGCCCTCTCCCCTTACAGCCTCAGTAATGAGAAAGGATTTCGCATCAGGATGGTATAGACAGGTTGGGTGAAATTGAATAAACTCCATATTGGCAATTCTTGCCCCTGCCCTGTATGCCATTGCAATACCATCGCCTGTAGAGATGTCCGGATTAGAGGTATAGAGATATACCTTCCCTGCGCCGCCTGTGGCGATGATGGTTATCTTTGAAAGGAAGCTATTGACCTCTCCCTTATTCTTATTTAGCACATAGGCGCCGTAAACTCTATCATCATCACTTCCCGTGTAACTCAAACCTTCAGGTTTGACTTTCCCCTTTGTGATAAGGTCTATTGCAATATGATTCTCGTATACCCTTATATTCTCGCTTTTCTTTACTGCCTCTATTAATGCCCTTTCTATCTCAGCGCCTGTAAAATCCGCTGCATGGACTATCCTCCTCTTTGAATGCCCCCCTTCCCTGCCTAAAGCCAAAACATCAGCCTTATCACCTTGCAATGTAAACTTAGCGCCAAGCTCAATCAACTCTCTTATTTTCTCAGGGCCATTTTCAACCACCAGCTTCACAGCATCTTCATTGCAAAGCCCTGCCCCTGCCTCAAGCGTATCCTTGATATGCAAATCATAAGAATCATCCTCTGCCATAACAGATGCAATCCCTCCCTGTGCATACTTTGTGCTCGACTCCTCGCTATCCCTCTTTGTAACAATAACGACACTGCCATATTTGCAGACTTTGAGGGCGAAGAACAACCCTGCAATACCGCTCCCGATTACCAAAAAATCCGATTTTATTTCCATAGAAAACAAAAACCTGATTTCACCACAAAGACACAAAGGACACAAAGAAAAGAAATAAGAAATCTTTTCTTTTATTCCCTTTGTGATCTTTGTGCCTTTGTGGTGAAAGGGGGGTTATAATTTCCTCTTTTCACCCGAAGAATATCTCTGCTATATTGTATAGATCGAGGTCAACGGTTTTCAACTTCGCTATAGCATCTTCCAGATTTGCCGATACTATCTTATTGCCTCTCAGCGCTACCATCTTTCCGAACTCATTGTTTTTTATCAAATCCACTGCTGCAACACCGTATCGGGTCGCAAGAACCCTGTCAAATGCAGACGGGGTGCCTCCCCTTTGTATATGTCCGAGTATAGTAACCCTCGTCTCGAATCCTGTCCTCTTCTCAATCTCCTTCCCTATAATATTCCCGACACCGCCGAGCCGTATATGTCCGAAGGCATCTACAGACTCATCCTGAGCTACAAGCTTTGTCCCTTTCACAGGCATTGCGCCTTCTGCCACTGCAATGATGCTGAACCTCCTCCCCCGCTTGTGCCGGTTATTTACAAGCTCGCACACCTCCTTAATATCAAAGGGTTTTTCAGGTATAAGTATGCAGTCTGCGCCGCCTGCAATCCCTGCAATAGTAGCTATCCAGCCTGCGTGTCTTCCCATTACCTCGATTACCATTACCCTGTCATGCGATTCGGCAGTAGTATGCAGCCTGTCTATAGCCTCTGTTGCTATGCTTACTGCCGTATCAAACCCGAAGGTGTAATCAGTTGCCGAAAGGTCGTTGTCAATTGTCTTGGGGACGCCTACTACATTAACGCCCTTATCAAAAAGCTTCTTTGCAACACCAAGTGTATCTTCTCCGCCGATGGCAATTAAGGCATCAAATCCGAATTTTTTTATGTTGGACATTACCTTCTGGACATCCTCTTCTTTTTTAAAGGGATTGGTTCTGGATGTCCCGAGGATTGTCCCTCCTCGCGGGAGTATGCCTGATACGGAGAAATTGGTCAGAGGCTCTACCTCTCCGTTAATCAATCCGAGCCATCCCCTTTTGATGCCGATTACACTGTAGCCGTATTTATCAGCCTTCTTTACAACCGCCCTTATGACTGCATTTTCTCCGGGGCAGTCGCCCCCGCCAGTTAAGATTCCTATCTTCATAAAAACCCCCAAAAAAACAAGGTTGAGGTTAAGGTTGAGGCTAAGAAAATTATGAATCTCAACCTAAACCTTAACCTAAACCTTTTATTTTACCTGTCCCCAAAACTTATCCCGATTAGCCTCGCTGCCTTTATATATCCGCTGTCAGGTTCAACCTTTCTCTGTTTCCCTACAGCCTCATCGAGAGGGACTGCCACAATATCAGGCGTCTTTAAGGAAACCATCTTCCCAAAATCCTTATTCGCTATTAAATTAACAGCCTCTGCACCGAACCTTGTGCCAAGAATCCTGTCAAATGGGGACGGGCTGCCGCCCCTCTGGATATGTCCGAGTGTTGTAACCCTTGTCTCGATCCCTGTCATCCTTTCGATCTCATCCCCTACCCTGTTCCCTATGCCTCCAAGCCGTATAGGCTCCGTGCCGTCATCCACAATCTTTTTTACAACCACATCGCCCCCCTTTGCCTTTGCGCCTTCCGCTACAACTATGATGCTGAAATGTTTTCCTGCCCCTTTTCTCTCATAAATCTTTTTAACTATCGCATCATAATCAAAGGGTATTTCCGGAATGAGGATGATATGCGCACCGCCTGCTATTCCCGAATGGAGGGCTATCCAGCCTGCATTCCTGCCCATGACTTCTACAATCATTGCCCTGTGGTGAGATTCTGCTGTAGTGTGTATCTTGTCTATTGCCTCGGTAGCCGTAACAATGGCGGTATCGAATCCGAAAGTAACATCCGTCGCATAGAGATCATTGTCAATCGTCTTAGGTATGCCGACCATGGGAACACCCATTTTATTAAATTTATCCGCAATTGCCATTGTCCCATCGCCGCCAACCACAATTACGGCTTCAATTCCGTTTGCCTTGATATTCTTCATTACCTGATCGGAAACATCGCTGTAGACCTTCTGCCCGTTAACAAGGGAAAAGTAGCGAAAGGGATTGCATATATTGGATGTGCCGAGGATTGTCCCTCCCCTCGGCATTATCCCCGACACCTCTCCTATGGTAAGCTCCTTTATCTTGTTATTGACCAATCCGTAGAAGCCGTCGTGTATGCCGAGGACATCCATTTTGTATTGTAAAACTGCCGTCTTTACCACTCCCCTGATAACTGCATTGAGCCCGGGGCAGTCGCCTCCGCCCGTCAAAATCCCTATTTTCATATTATCGCCCTCCTAAATGAAGTGTAAGTGTAAGTGTAAGTGTAAGTAAAGAAATTTATTCATTTCACTTTCACTTTTTTTCGTGTTCATTCGTAGCATTTCTCGTTCCCACGCTCTGCGTAGGAATGTAACTCAGTGTTAATCCGTGCAAATCAGTGGTTAATTTTATAATTTCCTTCTATATTATCCTTTTTCATCAAAAATACAAGCCCCATTATAAACCACATCATTGTTGCCACCTCT
>JACQEW010000362.1 GCA_016200365.1 Nitrospinota bacterium | reverse complement strand
TCTGCCTGTTTAAGATTCCCCTTTCTCCTTATGGATTCATAGGTATCAATTTTTGCCGCATCTAAGCTCACTGCCACGGCATTTACCCTGTTTTTAAAAAGCTCATCTATTCTTTCGCCATTCATCAATATACCATTTGTCAGAATTGATATGTTGATTATCCTGGATTTTGACCTGATATATGATAAATATTTTCCAATGTCCGTCTGAATAAAAGGCTCGCCGAAGAAGAAAGGAAGTATTCTTCTTGCACCGCATTTTATTGATTCATCTACAATTCGTGCGAAAAGCTCAAAATCCATATTTCCCATATTACGCTGCATCCTTTTTCTCGGGCACATAATGCAATCCAGATTACAGATATTTGTTAATTCAATAATCACATCCGTTGGAAAGGATATAAGTTTTTTAATCTTATATTGTCTTATAGTCCTGAGGAAGATGGGGATTTTACAGGCAATACTCATAACCCCCATCGTAAGACGATACAGCCTGTTTTTGATTCCTGCATTCATATTGAGCTTATCCTCAATTACCCCTTATTTCTCCATAAAGCTTCTCTATCCTCTGCGTCATTATATCGGCGCTAAAATTTTTGCGGACATATTCTTCTGCATTTATACCCATCCTTTTCATCCTGTCAGGGTCATTCAGGAAACTTACAATCAATTCGGCAAGCTTAAATGAATTGCCGGGAGAGTAGAGATATCCTATCTCAGGATCGGTAATTATTTCCTGAGGACCGCCTGCATTGGTGGCAATAACCGTCTTGCGCAGCGCCATCCCTTCGCATATAACAAGCCCGAATGCCTCCGGATAAATAGATGCGTGAACAAGTATATCCATTGCATCAATATAGTCATAGGTATTCTTTTGGAAACCTGTAAATATAATTGAATCTGCAATACCTATATTCTTCGCAAAATTAACCAGCTCATTTTTGTAGCCGCCGTCTCTTCCGAACATCTCATCTCCAACAATTAGAAATTTTACATCCGGCATTATCTTTTTAACACGATAGGCAGCATCGATGAAAAAGGTAAATCCTTTCCATCTCTGAATTCTCCCCGCTATCCCAACAACCCTCTCGGATTGTTTAATACCGAGTTTATCTCTTACAGCCCTGCCTCGAGCCGTAATGTGATTAAATTCTGCCATATCAATGCCCGGATATATAATGACGATATTCTTGCGATATGGGAAAATCGCCTCTTGAAGCGACGCCGTATAATGAGAATTTGCAATTATGGCATCGGAAGGAATTAAAGTAGCCAACTGGTCAATGAAGGTCAATTTCGGACAAGTATGCTGAAACCAAATGCACCTCCGCCTTGTAATTAGTGCGGCAATACCGCCATAAATATGCCCCATGCTTGAATTCCCATGAACAATGCCAATATCCTCTCTTTTAATAATCCTGGCTATTCTGTAAACAGCCATTAAGCTTTTTTTAAAATGCCTCAATCTTCCAGCCTCATAAATATAAACCGGAATATTTAGTTTGCGAATTTCATCCACAAAAGGTCCGTCCTTAAGGAAAAATACGTGAGGCTCACATACATCACGGTTATGAAATTTAACCAGATTATAAAGAACCCTCTCAGCCCCTCCCCTTTCAGCAACCGGGGAAATATAAAGCACCTTAATAGGTTTTTTCATTGATGTATAGGAAATTATAAAAATTTACCACAGAGGCACGGAGATACAGAGAAAGAAAAAAAATTTAAAAAGAGGAAAGATGCAAGAGGCAAGAAAAAAATCTTGCTTCTGGCTTCTTACTTCTTGCCTCTTGTTTTTCTCTGTGCCTCTGTGTCTCTGTGGTTAAAATTAAGTTTTTGTTCTTCTATTTTTTTGCTACCAGAATATATCCGATAGTGCTCTCAGGCACTTCTTTAAACCTGTCTAAATACCAAAATATAAAATTACATATCCCCTGCAGCAATCCCCTTAATATTTCTCCTGCAAATCTCGGCTTACGAATAAGTGGAATATGTGCTGATATAGTCTGTCCAAGCAGTGCAAAAACTCCACCAAGGGGTTTAATTAATTCAACACTAAGTCCATACTTATTCGCAAGATAGATTAATCCGTATTTTGTAAACCTGTAATAATCATGAGGCTCTTCGTGCAGCCAATTCGTCTGGGGTGCTGTCATAATAAGCATCCCGCCTTTTTTTAAGACACGACTTATCTCCTTGAAAAAAATATCAGGCTCATCAATATGCTCGATAACCTGAGTGCAGAGAATAGTATCAAAGGACTCATCTCCGAAAGGCAGATATTTACCGTCTCCGAAAATATCTGCCGAAGGAGGACCCGAATGGGTAATCGGTCTGTCAATCCCTATCCATTTTACTGTTTTATGGCTCAGTAGAGGGTGATAGGGCTTTTTACCGCATCCTATATCAAGGAGAATACCCCTTATATTTTCACGAGCCTTATAAATAGATTCAAGAATCAATTGGTCGGATATTTTCATACCCCAACACCATTTTATCTTAGGAATGGTAAGTGCGTGGTCAATATATCTATCTACCATTAGTTTTTCTAAAAAATACTTATTATAGGCATCCCTCCCCTTATTGCCGGTAGCCTTTCTTAATACTTCATCATCTGCCATTCTCTCTACATTTGCAACAAAGAGGTTTTTCCCTGTAGACGGAGAAAGCAGGATGAATTGTTCTTTTAAAAAAATATCATCGGTCAAGAAACCTGACGTTGAAACAACTGGAACACAATGCTGGAGGGCTGTCATCAGTGTCGTCCTTCTCGATGATACACCGTCAATCAGCGGGAGCAGGAAAATATCCGATGCTGAAAGGTATCGTGATACATCTTCGCTGCTGCAGTAACCC
>JACQEW010000361.1 GCA_016200365.1 Nitrospinota bacterium | reverse complement strand
TCGCGGTGGTTCGTGGAACTACAGGCCGTTGAACTTGCGAGCAGCTGGCCGCCTCAGGGTCGGGCCAGCGATTCGGTACTTCGGCATCGGGTATCGTCTGTCTGTTTCCGCCCAGTAGTTATTTTCTGAGTTCTAATTTTCTATTTTCTAAGGTTTTTGTTTTTTGCAGCGGGGGTGCAGGGGGCTTGCCCCCTGCACGCGATATTTTTTGTAACTCAAACCTTCAGAGCCTGCCCTGAACTTGATTCAGGGTTTGAGAGGTTTGAGACATCAAGGCTGAAGCCTTGAGTTACGATAAGACGCTTTACTCGTTCCCACCCCCAATAGAAGCATTCGGGGACAGGCCCCCTGATAGATACATTCAAGGGCTGTTTTTTTTACCAAGTGTGATAGCATAAAAGACGCGCATTGATATATAATAAAGTCACAAGATTGAAAATAGAGAGGTGATTGAAGTGAGAAAAAGTAAAAAGGTGCAATTGTTAGGACGATATATCGTAGCCGACCATGAAATCTGTCATGGGAAGCCAACTTTTCTTGGCACACGGATATTTGTTTCGGATGTGTTGGAGATGGTCGCGGAAGGGATGGCATGGGAGACAATCATCGAGCAGTGGCACGGCAGTATTACGAAAGAGGCAATTGCCGAGGCAGTAAGACTGTCGAGTGAGGCATTCTTCAAGCACACAGATGAATTTGTCCTGGAGCCGCTGTCTGTATGAACATCCTCGATGAAAACATCCGTGAGGATCAGCATGGACTGCTACGGAACTGGGGAGTTCCAGTTCATCAAATTGGTGTTGATGTAGGACAAAAAGGGATGAAGGATAACGAAATCATCTCCTTTTTGCATCAATTCCGCGATACCACTTTCTTTACACGCGATTTGGGCTTTTACAATCGTAGTCTATGTCATACACGGTATTGCCTTGTTTGTTTGGCTGTAGAGAAGGATGAAGTTGCTGTTTTTGCGCGCCGTTTTCTTCGTCATTCAGAATTTGATGAAAAAGCAAAGCGGATGGGTGCAGTTGTTCGCACTTCTCACTCTGGCATTTCAGTCTGGCGATGCAATACACAGGAAAAGGTTGGCATCGATTGGTAAGCGATAGAATCGGGACACATCACCTATTTCGTCCCTTTTATCGTTCCGAATCTGGGGACACCACACTTATTTCTTAAATGTTTTACCTTGATTTTCATGCCCGGTTCTGATAGAAAAACAGAAACCGTATAATAACTTGACATAAAAATAATGAAGAAGAAACATACAAGCGATATGCCGCACACTCCAACCGCTTGGCTTTCTGAAATTGCGGAAGCATACTATGATGCCTACGAAGCTATGCCATTTGGAGCTTTTGTGGGGCAAAATATTACAGAAAAAGATTTATTCCATATGACGCCTCATATATGTCTCAAATTCCGCAGAATTAAAAGAACAAAAGCCGATGTAGACAAGACGACCGAAGCGATGCTCTCCAGCTATGTGGCTACGAAAGATCGAAGTAAAGACATATTCATCAATCCTCATATTGTATTTGCTTTTGCGTATTTAGCCTGCCACTTCGCATTGGGGTTGCTAATAGAAAATAAGGTATCAGAAATAATGGAATACTTGGAAGGGCACCAAAGAGAATTGAAAGAGGCTATTGAAAGGAAAATTAAAGAAAATTGTATCTAACAAATTCATCCAGCCGACTGTGATTAATGAATTGTAACTCCCTGTGGTCTTGCCGCAGGGTTACCTTCGGGATATTAAGCATTCGGACTTATCCTCTCCCTGATTAAAACCTTCAGGGACAAGCTTTCTGTCTATCACGCTAAAAGTAATGTTAGTCGGAAATAATTATGCAATTTTTATGTTTTTGTCAATATTTCAATATTTCATTGCCTTTTTAATGCTTTTGTATCATTATTATTTTGGTTTTAGCTTTTGTTCTGGTAAAGAACAGAAACTGTATAATAACTTGTTAGGCGTTATGAAGAAATAAAAATATAACTGAAGATTGAATATAGCACATACATTAAGTAATGAGCCCAAAAAGTTTTATTGTTAGTTCGGAAGTATTTTCCTTGCAAGAATTAAAGGAGTATGAAGAGTGTATTCTTGACAATAAGAATATTACTGAACGGGAAGCGTCGCATTTTTTTACAAAATTTCCTAAATTTCTTACTGTTGGTGGCTATGGGGAGATTGTTAAAGAAGTTGTTCTATATAAAGGAACTGGGGATTATATATATCGCGTTGATTTTTGTCGAAAACAATTTGGAGAAGTTTACTGGGACGTTGTTGAGTTGAAATCACCAAAATCACCTTTTATTGTCAGAAATGGCATGCACTGGAAGTTCTCCGCACAAATAGATGCGGGGATTCATCAAGCATTAAATTATAGTGATTTCATGGAGAATGATCTTAACAGATTAGAGCTTGAGAGACGAACTGGCATAAAACTTTTTCGCCCGAAAATCCTTATGATAGGTGGTCGAAACGATTATATCATTGATCCGATAGAGATGAGAAAATTATTGTCCAGGTATCACAATATAGAGATTAAATCTTATGAGGACATTTACTCTTTTGCTCAAGACAATTATAAAACAAGTCTGATTGTTATTCCTGTGATTCAGGATTGGAACATACAGCCCTCTCATATAGACGAGATTTGTTCAGAATGTGGCAAGGCTATGTATGAGACAATCGTGGATTCATGGGGCGGGGATAGCGATGGGTATCACCCGCGCTTCGTTCCCGGCTATAAATGCCCCCAATGTGGCAATGAGCGCACACAAGACTGATGTTACAAAACAACAAATTAATTGCCTAATACCGCCTTCAACCAGACGGGGAATAACACTGGTGCATTTTTCATTCCGTACTTTGTGGCCCCGCTGGTTAAGGCATCGTTCTCTCGGACGCGGAGCGTCCGAGAGAATGGTGCGAATGAGGAGCATTCGCATTGTTCCCCGTCGCTCCGCGCCGGAGAACAATGCGAATCGAACAGACGCCCTTCGGGCGCTCCTCATTCGCACCATTAGATGTCAATAAAAGGACTAAAACGCTCCTAAGATTACTGATATTTTTGCAGTATCTGAATAAGTGCTGGTAACCAGACAGGTAATCCTATAGCCTCAACTAAGGGTTGTCAACAACCTCATAAGATGTGTCAAGCCATAAGATGAATCTCATCCTAATAAGAGGATTTCTTTTATCTTTTCATATATCTGCTCCAACAATGGCTTGCTTTCTTTCATAAATGCCTTAATTGAATTCCATTTTATATCGAGATATTCATGGGTAACAATATTTCTTAATATTGCCCAATTCTCAATACTTTTACCAAAGTCTTCATTAAAATATCTTGCCCCGAAGGCAAAGAGTATCTCTTTATAAGTTTGTGGTATCGGAAAATCATCTGAGGCAAGGAGTATCTTTGCTATATCAATGGTTGAATTCGTAAGGTTTTCAATCCACCGTTCTATATTCCTGCGTTTATCTCTATCAAACTGGTAATCGTTCCATATGTATTCAGAGAATTTCTGAAAATCCTTTAATTCGCTTGTAAAAAATTCGAGGTGTCTTGTAAGCCTCTCCTTATCCCTTTCTTCCAGCAT
>JACQEW010000360.1 GCA_016200365.1 Nitrospinota bacterium | reverse complement strand
GCACTGGATATTGCATTTAGGTGCAACCGCCACATGCATCCGTGCATAATGATGAGAAGCCCCTTCGCTGTAACAGGGATGTGTGTTTATCATGAGCAAAGACCTGATTTTAACCACTGAGACACTGAGGTACAGAGAAAGAAAACAAGATTAAAAAAGAGGCAAGATGCAAGAGGCAAGAAAAAAAATCTTGCTTCTTGCTTCTTGTTTCTTGCTTCTTGCTTCTTGTTTTTCTCTGTGTCTCCGTGCCTCCGTGGTAAATTTTATAATTTCTTTATAAAATGGATAATACAAAAGCCGTGCCACAATAGTAATAAATCTTCAAATCCTCTGATATTATTCATAAAAAGCAAAGTAATACCTCATGCCTGCCATATAAATCTGCCTTAAAATCAGGCATTGAATATGAGAACTGCTTAAACATTAAGCATAGGGGCTAAATTTTTTCTTGACTATATCCGTATATACGAATATAGTTGTCAATATATGACAGATATAAAGGATATACTCTTTGCCTTTTCGGAAGAGATCAGATTAAGGATAATATTGCTCCTGAAGGATTCCCTGCTTTGCGTCAACTGTCTTACAGAAACCCTTAGCCTCCCGCAGCCCACAATCTCCAGACACCTGTCGCTTTTAAGGAGGACTGGGGTTTTGGAAATGACAAAGGATAAATTACACTGCTATTACACATTAAATAAAAGCGACCCCTTCAGCTCGCTGAAAAAAGACCTTACAAGGTCTTTTTACAATGCCCTGAAAGGCACAGTGCCTTTTAAGGGGGATTTTAAGAGGTTAAGGGCAGTTGAAAAAAACTGCAGTGCAAACTGTAAAGTTCATATAAGAGGAGGAGTGTAATTATGACGGAAATTATCTGGACGGATGAGGCGAAAAAGAGACTTGAGCGGGTTCCCCAGGGTTTTATGAGGAGCATGAGCCAATCCCGAATTGAAAGTTTTGCTTTAGATAAGGGCATTAATCTTATAACCCTTGAAGTTGCAGAAGATGCTATAGGTGAGGCAAGAAAGATAATGGGCGGGATGCCTGTCCTGAAGAGTTTTAATTCAGGAATGGGGGCAATGAATGCCCCCCCACTCTATCGTTGTAAACTGTGCGGCTATACAGCAGAAGGTCTGCCTGAAAGCTGTCCTGTCTGCGGGGCAGGGAGAGATAGATTTGAGTTGGTTGACAAAGCAGAGGCGAAGGTTAACCTGACATCGGAGCTGAAATGGACACAGGAGGCGGCAGAGAGGCTTAAAAAGATTCCGGAAGGCTTTATGAGGGATATGACGAAGTGGAGGATTGAGAAGACGGCGAGGGATAAAGGGCTTTCTGCCGTTACCCTCGATGTAATGCAGGAAAAATATGATTACTGGGGTCAGGGGTCTGCAAAGGTGCACAAGACATTTCCGTGGACAAAAGAGGCTGATGAGAAAGTGGAGCGCATCCCTCCATTTGTGAGGGGTATGGTGATAAAGGAGATAGAATCGCTAACCGAAAAAAAGGGATTAAAAGAAGTAACCCCTGATTTGATTGAAGAGTCGAAAAAGATGTGGAAGGGCACAATGGAGTTTCACTCCGACCTCGAAGGAAAAGAGGAAAAGAGCGGCAAGGATTTCCTCCAGCAATTAAAGGATGAAATCTTCTCCCATGAGGCAGTAAACCATCCCTTTTTAGAAAGATTCTCTAAAGGCAATCTTAGCGAAGAACAGGTTAAAACTTTTGCAGTTCATTACTATCAGCATGCAAAGATGTTCTCCCATTACATAGCCAATATCATTCCTAAAATACCCCACGAACAGGACAGGATGCTGATGGTCAAAAATCTCATGGACGAGTATGGGAATTTATCACCCGAAAAAACACACCCTGCACTTTTCAGAAAATTCTTAACAGGATTGGGATTGGAGAAAAAGGACTGGAAGAAGTTTAAACCCATTCCTGAAGTAACTAATTTTATTGACAGGCTTACAATGCTTACGAGATATGAGCCGTTTCTCATCGGATTCGGCGCTGTTGGACCCGGTGTTGAATGGGTCATACCAACCATGTTTAAGAAAATAGTGGACGGACTCAAGAGGAGCATATCCATGAAGGAAGATGACATGGAATACTGGACATCCCATATTATACTTGATGCGGAGCATGGAGAGGCTGCAACAACTATTTTGAGAAACTACCTGCATGATGGAGAGAGTCATTATATGGTCAGAAAAGGGGCAATGAAAAGCCTCGAGGCAAGAAAGATTCTCTGGGACGGCTTTGGAAGGCTTTTGGATTTTACCTAACCCAAATAAAAAAACTGAATAAAACGCAGATGAACGCAGAAACCACACAGATTGACACAGATTTAACTTAAAATTATCAGCGAGAATCATTCCGTTGCCGATACCTTTCTTTACCTTCCGCATTTTAGGATTGCGTCATTATGTTTTTGTTCTTGACAAAATTTTATGAAATAACTATCATAATATATCAGTTTTTTCACAACTTATAGAGGTAACATATCTTCTCTATGGGACAATACTTCAAATCCATTTACTTTTGCGACTATCCATCTGAGGACTCAAAAGAAAAATCAATCACATTGGCATTCAATGAGCCGGAATCGCCCTATTATACGAAAATAAAAGAATTGAGCAGTGAGGAAATAAGAGAATTAATCGGCATCAAAAGTTACAAGCAACTATCACTCTTTGCCGAGAAGGAGGAAAGATCACTCAATCAAGTTGTCAAACGGTTAATTAAAAAGAATATTAACGGGTTTTCTGTTATTAATCCCAAGGATGTAACCTTTGTCAACAGCAAGTCAATTTCTTTTCAGAGATGGTATCCTTTCATTGAAGGCTATTCTCCCGATTTTGTAAAATCGCTTATCAATAATTATTGCCGAAAGGCGGCTTGCATTTACGACCCCTTTGTCGGAACAGGAACTACCATTTTTGCTGCCGACCAATTAAATATAAAGACCCTTTATTCGGAAATCAATCCGCTTCTTCAATTTCTCATACATACAAAAATCAAGATTCTGAAATCAAATCCTGCCGCACGAAAACAATTGTCCGATAAGGCAAATCAAATTGCCGGGCAACTCATTGAGAAGATTGAGAATTTTGAGGAAGACAAGTATTTGAAGGAAAGTTACAGACTCATTTTCGGTAACAGCAAATATTTTGAGGATACTGTTCTCAGTCAACTGCTTCGTTTGCGCTCCTTTATTGACATTGTAAAACTGGAGGATGAGCTGCTGTCGGATACTGTTACCATAGCTGTTTTGGCTGCTTTAATTCCAGTTTCATTTATGAAAAAGGCAGGTGATGTCCGTTTTAAAACAAAAGGTGAACTGGAAAAAGAAAAGGTCGAATTAAAAAATTTTTTACCAAACAAATTGAAAGAGATAGCCAATGACATTCTCAATTTAGAGTTTGCAGTAAAGACGACACCGGAAATGATTCTTTCCAATGCTAAAAATGTTGATTTAGCAAACGACTTAGAGATTGAAGCTGTTATTACAAGTCCTCCCTATCTTAACGGGACAAATTATTTTAGAAACACTAAGCTGGAGCTATGGTTTTTACGATACATCCAGTTTGAAAATGACTTGCGATTTTTTCGTGACCAGGCACTTACCAGCGGAATTAATGATGTTAAAAAAGATACTTCTGGCAGTAACGGAACGAATATAACAACTAAAAGCAAATTGCTAAAGGACACTTTATTAAAACTGCATAAAAAATCATATGACCAGCGTATTCCGATAATGGCGAAAAGTTATTTTGAAGAAATGTATGTAATTTTTTCAAAGCTGCGTGAACACTTGACTAACCGATCAAAAATTCTGATTGATATCGGCGATTCTATTTTTGCCAATGTCCACATTAAGACCGATGATATTCTGATTGAGGTATTGACTTCCCTTGGATATGAATTAAAAGAGAAAAAACTTTTAAGAAAACGGAGGTCAAGAAATAAGGAGATATTGAGCCAAACGCTGCTGGTATTGGAATTTAATAAATCAACATACATACCGGAGGAAAAACAGAAGATGCAAATTTTCAATCTTGGGAATTGGGAGTATTTTAAAAATAATCTGCCTCACCAAAAACTCCCATATTCCAAAAGAAACTGGGGACATCCGCTTCATTCCCTTTGCTCTTATCAAGGAAAGCTAAAGGCATCTATCGCCAATCACCTTATTAAAACATTCGTCCATGAAAACGGTAGTATCCTTGACCCATTTTCCGGAGTAGGGACGATCCCTTTTGAGGCAGCATTAAATGGGAGGAAATCTTACGGGTTTGACATCAGCATACCTGCTTACTACATTTCAACTGCTAAAATCAGCACACATAAAAAAAACGAGTGCTTAAATTACATTCAACAGATTGCAGAATTTCTTGAGCGAAACGGCTGCACAAAGGAAGAATTGAATGAAGCGAAGCATTTCGGCTTTAACAAAACACTATCTGAATATTATGAGGAAAAAACACTCAAAGAAATTTTGTTAGCGAGGAGATTTTTAAAGCTCAATTATCCTGAAAATCCAAGCCAAATGCTTGTTATATCTTCTTTGCTTCATATTCTGCACGGCAATAGACCTTATGCTTTGAGCAGACGGTCTCACCCTATTGTCCCGTATGCACCACAGGGAGAATTTGTTTATAAAAACTTAATCAAAAATCTTACCGAGAAAGTTGAAAGGACATTGCAAGTGGAATTGCCTCCAAATTTTATTCCTGGAAAAATCTACAATCAAGATTCAACATCCATCTGGCCGCAGGAAATAAATAATCTTGATGCTGTTATTACTTCTCCTCCGTTCTTCGACAGCACAAGGTTTTATCTTGCCAACTGGATAAGAATCTGGTTTAGCGGATGGTCGGAAAAGGATTTTAAATATCAGATAAACTCATATATTGAGGAAAAGCAGAAAAAGGACTTTGTAGTTTATGAGAGTATATTCAGACAATCCAGAGAGAGGCTGAAACAGGGCGGCGTTTGTGTTTTACATCTGGGGAAAAGCGTAAAATGCGATATGGCAGAGGAATTAAAAAGGGTAAGTAAACGCTGGTTTAATACGGTTGATTTGTTTGTGGAAAGCGTGAAACATTGCGAATCGCATGGAATACGCGATAAGGGGACTGTTACTTCACATCAGTATTTAGTTTTACAATAAACCCCGTTAGAAGTTCCCTATTTGAAGTTATCTAACGGTTGATTATTTCATTGCTTTTCAGTCAGTATAACTTCTAACGGGGTAAAAAATTACTTTGTAAATCCCAATAATTTTCTATGCTTTGGAGAGAGTTTATTAACGAGGTTGTAATCTTTAAGAATTTTTTTGAGCTCATTGATTCTTTTTGGAAGATGAGACCTTTCTCTGACTCGCAAATACCTTTCTACACATTTATCAACATTGATGTCAGTATTGATGACAGGTGTTTTGCCTGCTAACAATCCCAAATCTGCTCCTGTTATCTTTGCAAGTTCAATCAATTCGTTGTTGGTATAAAATTCACTGGGCCATTTATCTCGTTTATTGTTGTTCGCCTCGGTTGATAACAATGCTGCATTTTCTCTTGTCAAAGGATAGAGCCACCTTGAAGGCAAGATATGGTCAATCTCCCAAGTATCCCTTTTGTTAATATCAAGCAGGTGTTTTATTTTAAAGCAGCGACTGTCAAATCGTTTGAATAAATCTGCTATATTAATTGTTTTGTTTTCCCCTTCGAGCAATAGATCCGCAATCCTTCTCCTGACCGATGATTCGTGTAATTGTTCTTTGGTTCGTTTCTGATTCAGCACTGCATTTATTGCACCTTTACAACTCCTGCATTCCATTTGCCGTTCAAGCGGTCCCCACCCCGAATGTTTGCTAAATGCAGCAAAGGGCAGGATTCTGCCGCAGGCATTGCATTGCTTCCAGTATGATTCTGGATGCTCTGTAGCTATTCTGAAAAATGCCTCCCAAAATCTCTGTGCTTTTATTGATTCCGCAACAGTAAAATCTTCACTCCAGTTTTCAAAAGGCAAATCTGAGTTTTTTGAATGCAGATAACCGCATTTACTGCATTTCCATTCAGCAGTTTCGTATGTAGTTTTCGGGTCTAAAAGCTGAAGCCCGATACGAATGTTATTGAGCGAGCCACAAGAAAGACAGATGAAACCTACCCACGCATCGTGATAGGGAATACCCTCAATCCTTGCAAGACCTGTTATATTCTTTGTTTTTCTTCTTGCCATTTTTTAAGAGTCAGAAATTTGCGATTTTATTCCACAGTGTATCCTGCATCGTCCACTGCCTCTTGCATTTGGGATAGGGTTACAAGGTTATCTTCATAATTTATCTCTGCACTCCCTTTCTCAAGGCTGACCTTTACATCCTTTACCCCTTTAAGTCCCTTCAATGATTTTGTGATACTCATGACGCAGTGCTGGCAGGACATGCCCTTTATCTTCAAAACTATATTTGCCATAGACTTCTCCTTTCAGAACAAAACAAAAAAGATTAAGGAGAAATGGGGAAATTGGAGAAAGGGAGAATATAATTTTTTTTAAAAAATAGATTAAAGATTTTTTCTCCATTTCTCCTCATCTCTCCATTTCTCCTTATTTTTTATTATTTCCCTGCTGACGAGAATTATATAACTTCCGATTGAATAGCTCAAGGAGATTGTATACAATAAAATCATGGAGAGAGAGCAGGGACAAAGGCTCGATGAGCTAAAGGAGAAAATCAGGGGATTCGGCAAAGAGAATCTGCAGGATATACTCTTTTTTTTAGGCGCAGGTCTGGAAGATATATTCGGTTACAAGAGGTGCAGGATATATCTTGAGGACTTGACAGAAGGGCTTTTGATATGCGTCCATGCAAGGGGCGAGATGAAATCGGAGCTTCAGGGGACATCCATATTCATCTCTCCCCATGCCTCCGTGGTTGCAAGGGCATTTATTGACAGGATGTCTTACTCTACATGGAAAAATCCGGAGGTCAGGGAGATGTTCAATAAGGAGCTGGCGTCGAAGTTTAATATAAAGGAGATGGCGGCGATACCTATAATATATGGAGGGAAATCCATAGGCGTCTTAACATTGGACAGCGGCAGGGAGGAAGAGATAACAGACAGGGCGACACTCAAGGTTATCGAGGATTTTATTTTCAGTATATCTCCCAATGTTGACAGGGCAAAGAGATTCCACCAGCACCTCAAATTCTCGAAGAAGGTGGATGAGGTAAAGATACGAGAGGCTGCATCGCAGATGATGAGGTCTGCCGTAAAGATAGTGGATAAGCTCACCCTTGCATCGGTTCTGATACCCAACATTCCCGCGCAGAGCATGGAAACGAGTATAGGAGAGGATGGGGATTATATGAAAATCCTCGCCACATATTCGAGGGATATTGCAGATAAGGATATTTACGAGGATAAACACAGGGTTGACATCATAAAAGGGGAGAGTCTAATAGAGAGGATAGTAGACGACGACACTGAAAAGGGAATAGTTTATAAAAATGATACTGTTCAACCTCTGTATATATCCGATGTGAAGACTGAAAGATTCAGGAGAAAGCCGATAGCGGAAAGAATAGGTCTTACCTCTCTTTACATGGTGCCGAGATTCGATTCTGCAACAAAGAAGATAATCTGTGTCGTGAACTATTACACACGGGAGAAATATAAATTCACGAGGTTCGAGGAGGAGCTTCTTTGCAGTCATGCTGAAATGGTCGAAAAGGTAATAAAGGATGTCGGGAGGGAGCATGTAGAGATAGAGGTGTTGAGCGAGATAGCCGAGCTCCTTTCCGAACCCCCCCCTGCCCCCCCTTTGACCTCCCCTTTATCCCCTCCTTCCGAAGGAGGGGAGTGGGGAGGTCGGAAAGGGGGGGAGGAAGGGGGGGTAAGCGCCTTTGCAACAAAGGTGCTTTCAAAGGCGAATGAATTGATAGATGCGGATACTGGCTCTATTGCGATAGTAAAAAATATCGGCGGCGTTAAATGGCTTCTGGTGGAAAATAAAGACGGGACGCTGATTGGCGCAAAATCAAGGGCGTGGAGAAAGAAGACCATACCCCCCCTTAAAGTGGGAGGAGAAAATCTGGATAAATCGGAGAGGTCTCTTACTGGATATGTGGCATATACGAAGACGCCGTATCTTTGCAGCGATGTCCGGTCGGAGCTTAAATGTAAGGGGTTTTACAGGGAGGTATCCGAAGATGTGAGGTCGGAGCTGGCTATTCCCATTCTCTATGATGAAGATGTTATCGGCATTATAAACCTCGACAGCTTTAAGAAGGGGTTTTTTACTGAGGAGCATAAGAGGATACTCACTATTATAGGAAGATTGCTCAGCAGTCATATCCACGATTTGCTTAAAATTCAGGAGCTGCAGGAGGAAGTGCAGCATTTGAAAAAGGATATAGGCTACAGGGCTCCGAATGTCTCGTCTTACAGCCTCGAGAATATAATCGGAAAGAGCAGGAAGATAAAAGATGTAATCGGCGTGGTAAATACAATTGTTGCCCCTGTATTTAACCGCATTATCTCATGGAAAGAGAAGGGCGGCAGCATGGAGGAGAGAATAGGGCTTTCATCCCTCCTTATAACCGGTGAGACAGGCTCGGGAAAGGAGCTGCTTTTTAATAACATATATTCAAAGCTGAATGAGATGTATAAAAAAGTCGGGAGTCGGGAGTCGGGAGTCAGGAATGCCGACCTCCCGTTGAAAAAGACGAACATAGCGGCATACAGCGGCGAGCTTACTTACAGTGAGCTTTTCGGTCACAAAAAGGGCTCGTTTACCGGAGCGGACTCGGACAGAAAGGGGATACTTGAGGAGGCTGATGGAGGCGTTGTCTTTCTTGACGAAATAGGAGATGCCGATCCCAAGACGCAGGTTCAGCTTTTAAGATTCCTCGATAACGGAGGATTCTACCGTCTCGGAGAAAACAGGATAAGATATTCCCGCGTATTCCTTGTTGCTGCAACAAACAAAGACTTACGGAATGAAATACGGAAGGGGAGATTCAGGGAAGACCTGTATTACAGATTGAGCGAGCTCTCCGTTGTTATACCGCCTCTGCGGGAGAGGATGGAGGATATACCTGATTTGGCAGCGCATTTTCTAAGCGAGATTCACTCTGTTTACGGCAGGGATGAAAAAATGCCTGTGTTTAGCAGGGATGCAATGGATTTCCTTTTGAGGCACGATTTTAAAGGCAATGTGAGGGAATTGAGGAGCATTCTGCTCAGGGCATATTTCTTTAAAAAGGGAATTGAGATTGGCATGGATGATTTGATGGCTGCAATACGGCTCGAGCCTCAAACTCCTAACGGGATTGATGTGAGGGGCAATGAAAACACCGCATCGGAGATATATCGGAAAATACTCTCGGGTAATGGAGATTTCTGGAGCGCTATATACGGGCCGTTCAGAAAAAGGGAGATTTCAAAAGATGTAGTGAAACTTGTTCTGGAGAAGGCAAGACTGAATGGCAGCGACTCCCTGCCTAAGCTTGCCGTAAGGCTTAAAGCCTGCAAAAAGGATTTCGGCAAATCGCCTTTTGAAAAAAAGAGATTCATCTCATTCAGGAATTTTCTCTATAAGACCGTGAAGATAACCGTCAAAGGTTGAGGTTGAGATTTAAGTATGAACCACGAAATACACGAAATACACGAAAAATTTTATTTAAGGAGGAATGTTTTCAACTATCTCAAGGCAACAGGTCTAAAACTGGGGCTGATTGTAAACTTCGGCCATTATCCCAAGGCACAGGTTGAAAGAATCATTCTGTAATTTTTTCGTGTATTTCGTGTATTTCGTGGTTAATAATAAATCACCGTTCGTGACCTTGTAAAGTATATGATAGATATTTCCATTATTTTTAGATTTGTAATTCTTATAGTTTTTTTAACCGTATCGGCATTTTTCTCTGCCTGCGAGGCGGCATTTTTTTCCCTTACAAAGGTAAGGGTTGCTGCCCTCAAAGAGAAGGGGAGAAGGGGAGAGATTGTCGCCTCCCTTCTGGAAAAGCCGCGCAGACTCCTTATAACCATCTACCTCGGCAACGATTTTATTAATGTGGCAATATCGGCAGTTGTTGCCTCGATCAGCCTTCATATATTCGGAAACAAGGGTCTTTCGGTTGCAATCGGCGCCGGCACCTTGCTTCTCCTTATTTTCGGCGATATAGTGCCGAAAACCTTTGCAATCAAAAATAACGAAAAAGTGGCGCTCTTTTCGGCTTACCCTATTAAACTCTTTTCCACACTGATTTACCCGGTTCAGATTATATTTACGGCTATTGCCAACAGGGCGATTCTTATCTTTGGAGGGAAGAGGCTGGAGGAGGAGCCTGTAATTACGGAAGAAGAAATAATGACCATGATAGATGTGGGGGAGGAGGAGGGTGCGATTGAATCGGAAGAGAGGGAGATGATACATAGTGTATTTGAGCTGACCGATACAAAGGTTAATGACCTTATGACCCCCAGGGAAGATATATTTTCCATTGAAGCCAATATAAATCTTAAGAATGTGATATCGAGAATCAGGAATTCCTTTTATTCGAGGGTGCCTGTTTATGAAGGGGATATTGACAAGGTAATCGGGATACTCTATTCCAAAGATCTTATGAAATATGCCTATCGGGAGCGCCAGCCTCTCCCCGCTCTGAGGGATATACTTCACCCTCCTTTTTTTGTCCTGCGCACAAAAAAGGTCAATGAACTCTTAAAGGAGTTTCAGAAAAAAAAGGTTCATATAGCAATTGCCCGCGATGAGCACGGCAAAGTGGCAGGACTTATAACTATGGACGATGTCCTTACGGAATTGGTGGGAGAGATGTGAAGAATTAAAATTTATGGATATTTTTACTGTAATAGCCATTGCACTTTTCTGTCTTGTATCGGAGGGGTTTTTTGCCGGCTCCGAGATTGCCCTCGTTTCGGTAAACAGGATAAAGCTAAAACATGCGGCTGAATCGGGTTCGAGGACTGCAATGGTTATAGAATCCCTTCTTTCAGTTCCGGAGAAATTATTCGGGACAACATCCCTTGGAATAAACCTCTCTGTGGTTATAGGGACATCTGTTGTAACCGATTTTCTAATCTCGAGATACGGGGATATAGGGGATTTTTATGCCACCCTTATTATGAGCCCTTTAAGCATCCTGCTGGCTGAAATAATCCCTAAGAGCGTCTTCCAGCATAGGGCTGATTTTTTTGCCAGGCTGTCAGTTTACCCACTCAAGGGCATAATGTTTGTCTTATATCCCTTTATTATCGTCATATCCTATATTACAAATTTTATCCTGTGGGTCTTTACAGGCGAGAGGGAGTTTAAAGGGCATTTTATAACGAGGGAGGAGATAAGGCATTTAATACGGATGGGTGAAAAGAGACTCGGTCTCAATATAGAAGAGAGAAAGATGATACACAAGATTTTCAGCTTCAGGGATATTACCGTGAAGGAGTGCATGGTTCCGCATATCAATCTAACTGCTTTGGAAGAAAATTCTACGCTGGAGATGGCAAGAAAAAGGGTGGAGGAGACAAACTACTCCCGCATCCCTGTATTTAAAGAGAGGATATATAACATCTGCGGGATATTGAATTCCCCCGACCTTTTAAGGGCGCAGGAGGGGGCTTCGCTTAAAGAGCTTATAAAACCTGCCTGTTATGTTCCGGAATCAAAGAAGATAAGCGAGCTTTTAAAGGACCTGCAGTGGCTGGGTGCTCAGATGGCTGTGGTTGTGGATGAGTATGGCGGGACGATAGGAGTGGTAACGATAGAGGATATGCTCGAGGAGATTGTCGGCGAGATTGAGGATGAATATGATACGGGAGAGAGGCTTTACGAAAAGGGTTCAAACGGAAACTATTATATAAACGCACGGATGGAGATTGATGCAATCAACGAGCAGCTTTCTTTAGAAATACCCAGGGGTGATTATGAAACACTCGGCGGATTTTTGCTTCACCGCTTACAGCGGATACCGAAAAGCGGGGAGGTGCTCGAGCAGGACGGCATGGTATTTAAAATAATCGAATTTGACGATAAGAGCATAAAGAAAGTAGAGATAGCAAAGAGAACAAAAACCTAATAAAACCACACGGATAAACACGGAGATAAGAAGCAAGAAGTCAGAAGCAAGAAGCCAGAAAAAATCTTGCCTCTTGCCTCTTGAATCTATCCGTGTCCATCCGTGATAAATCCGTGGTAGTTTTTATAATTTCCTTTACATGGACAAAAGAAAAAATAACGGAAGCGAAAAAAACGGTTTTCACGGTATAATACTCCTCAATTCCTCGATTATCCTATTTATCCTCTCATATTTGGTCTTCAGGCTTGCACGATTGACTATCAGCCTCGCTGTAACCTTCATAATCTCTTCTACCTCTAAAAGTCCATTCTCCTTCAACGTCCTTCCTGTTGATACCAGATCAACAATCCTCTCGGATAATCCAACTAACGGAGCCAGTTCGATAGAGCCGTAGAGCTTTATGATTTCAACCTGCACACCTTTATTGAAAAAGTAATTCTCTGTTATTCTCGGAAACTTTGTTGCAACCCTTATATGCGTCCATTTGGATGGATCATCTTTTGCCCTTAATTCTTTCGGCTCTGCCAGCACCATGCGGCAGAATCCGAATTTTAAATCAAGCGGCTCGTATAAATCCCGCCCCTGCTCTGCCAATACATCTTTGCCCGATACCCCCATATCAGCAGCCCCATACTCTACATAGGTAGGTATATCTGTGTCCCTTATTACAAGGAATTTTACATTTTTCTCCGGAAGCTCAAACAAAAGCCTCCTCGTATCTTCTATAATGGAAGAGCCGTCTAACCCTATTGACTTAAAAAGCTCCACAGACGGCTTAAGATTCCTGCCCTTTGGTATTGCTATAGTAATTTGATCCATAATAAAGACCAGTAAACAGTAGGCAGTAGGCAGTAGGCAAAAAACATTGCCCATTGCCCATTGCCTACTGCTTACTGTATTTATTTTACTCTTTTTATCTTCGCACCCAGCGCCGACAGCTTTTTTTCGATTGATTCGTATCCCCTGTCGAGGTGGTAGATTCGGCTTACAATTGTTTCCCCCTCCGCAGCCAGTCCTGCCAGTATCAATGACGCACTTGCCCTCAAATCGGTTGCCATGAGAGGTGCGGCAGAGAGATTGGGAACACCCTTTACTACCGCTGTATTCCCCTCCACTTTTATATCCGCCCCCATTCTTCTAAGCTCTGCCACATGCATAAAGCGGTTTTCAAAAACAGTTTCGGTTATCATGCTTATACCATCCGCCACTGACATAAGAGTCATGAACTGAGCCTGCATATCCGTGGGAAAACCCGGATATGGGGCGGTCTTAATATCCACAGATTTTATCCTGCCGCCGCCTTTTACCCTTATACAGCCTTTTGCCGCATCTGCATCCACACTTATACCGGCATCCGTCAGCTTT
>JACQEW010000358.1 GCA_016200365.1 Nitrospinota bacterium | reverse complement strand
CGGAAAAGACTGAGCCATCTAAACAACCGGCTAAGAAAGAACCTGAAGGCAAAAAAGAAGGGAAACCGCCTCCTGGAATGGAAGGGAAACCGCCTCCCGGAATGGAAGGGAAACCGCCTCCGGGAATGGAAGGAATGATGCCGCCTCCTGGAATGGAAGGGAAACCGCCTCCCGGAATGGAAGGGAAGCCGCCTCCGGGAATGGAAGGAATGATGCCGCCTCCTGGAATGGAGGGGAAGCCGCCTCCTGGAATGGAGGGAATGATGCCGCCTCCTGGAATGGAGGGAATGATGCCGCCTCCTGGAATGGAGGGGAAGCCGCCTCCTGGAATGGAAGGAAAACCACCTCCGGGAATGGAGGGAATGAAGCCGCCTCCTGGAATGGAAGGAATGAAGCCGCCTCCTGGGATGACTGGACCAATGATGCCACCGGGAATGATGATGCCGATGATGCCTCCCGGTATGACTGGACCAGGGATGCCTCCACCGGGAATGACGATGCCAATGATGCCGCCCGGAGCGATAGGAGCATATCCGCCGCCACCGGGAATAGGGGCATTTCCACTACCGCCCGGAGCAATAGGAGCGTATCCGCCGCCACCGGGAGTAGGGGCATTTCCACTACCGCCCGGAGCAATAGGAGTGTATCCCGGCACAATTGGAGCTAATATACCGCCGCCTAATATTCCGATTACAGAGGTAAACCCTGCCTTATTGAGACCAAAGGTAAAAATTAAAGTAGAATTTTAGAAGAAAAAGAAAGATGAAAGTATTAACGCAAAGGCGCAAAGGTCGCAAAGAAAAATGATTTTTCTTGTTTCCTCACACAAAGCCACAAAGAACGCAAAGAAAAGAATTACAGATTAGAAGATTTAATCTTTCATTTTTTTATTTCCTTTGAGGCTTTGTGTCTTTGTGTGATTATTTTTGTTCTTTTCTTTGCGACTTTGCGTTAAAAAAATATTTTTGTATGAAAATAGAAGAGGAAATCGGCAAGTTATTGAGAGATAGAAAATTGACCCTATCTATAGCAGAATCATGCACAGGCGGACTTGTATCCCACCTTATTACAAATGTCCCGGGAAGCTCCGATTATTTTGAGAGGGGGTGTGTAGTATACAGCAACAGGGCGAAGGTAGAGCTTTTGGGTGTTCCTGAAGATACGATAAAAAGATATGGCGCTGTAAGCTCTTATGCTGCCGTTGCTATGGCTGAAGGTGTAAAGACAAAGAGCGGAACGGATATAGGACTTTCAATAACAGGAATTGCAGGACATGGAGGCGGGACAATTGAAAAACCTGTAGGATTGGTGTATATTGCTATAGCAGGCGATAAGAAAACCGATTGGAAGGAATACAGATTCAAAGGCGGGAGAGAGGAGATTAAGTTGAAGTCTGCCACAGCAGCCCTTGAATTACTAAGAGATTACCTTGGAACAAAAACCTGATTTTAACCACAAAGACACAGAGGCACAGAGAAAAACAAGAAGCAAGAAGTAAGAAGCAAGAAAGCTCAAAGCTCAAGGCTCAAAGGGGACTTCTTTCAGCTTTCAGCTTGTTTCTTGCATCTTGCCTCTTTTTTAATCTTTTTTTCTTTCTCTGTGTCTCCGTGTCTCTGTGGTTTTATGTGCTGTATGCAAACAATAAGAGCCTTCATCTCTATAGAAATACCGCAGGAGGTAAGAGAGAAAATATCGCTCATACAAGAGCAGTTGAAAACTGTTGAGACTCCTGTAAGCTGGGTAAGACCCCAGAGCATTCACCTTACCCTGAAATTTTTAGGCAATATATCCGAGGCACAGATACAGGATATAGGAAATTGTATATCAACGGCTGCCAACGGCATCAATCCTTTTACCGTCAATATCAGAGGAACAGGTGTCTTCCCGAATTTGAATTACCCCAGGGTGATATGGCTGGGGTTGGAGGACAAGACAGACAGCCTGTTCAGGCTTCAAAAGGGTATTGACGGCTGTTTGTCAAAAATAGGTTTTGAGGCTGAAGAGAGGGGCTTTACTCCTCATCTTACCGTCGGAAGGATAAAGTCGCTGAGAGGGAAAAACCAGCTCATCCGCACCATTCATATATATAGAGATATTGAAGCAGGCGAGATTGCCGTAGATAAGATAAACCTTATGAGGAGCCAGCTTAATCCTGCCGGTGCGATTTATACCGTGCTGGAGGAAATTAAATTACAGTGACCAGTGAACAGTGAAATATGAGTATCCTGCAAAAACCCTTTTTTCTCACTTCCGTTATTTTTTCTTTTGTCCTTTTTTAGATTTTAAAGGAACAAAAGAAAAACTAAAAAGTCGTTCGAAAAAAGGTTTTTGCAGTGTTATCAAATATGGTTATGAAAAATTTTAATAGCAGACTGCCCCTTATTACGAAGAGATATTCTCTTTACTTAATATCGGGATGGACAATTATTATTATCCTCTCTGTTGTATGGAACATTTATCAAACACATAAGGAGACCATAGAGAAGGCTCGTATCGAGGCAAGGACTGTATTTGAGCACAGCCTTGCAGTAAGAAACTGGAGCGCCAATCTCGACGGCGTATATGTTCCCGTAACGGATAAAATCCAGCCAAACCCGTATCTTACAGATCCTGATAGGGATTTAACGACAACGGGCGGCAAAAAACTGACTTTAATGAATCCTGTCTGGATATTGAGGGAGATATACGAAGTAATCAGCCGGCAGTCAGCCCTCCCTGCTATAAATCGGACAGTCAGCCTGAAATATCTGAATCCTAAAGATATACCCGATGAATGGGAAAAAAAGGGGCTCCTCTCTTTTGAAAAAGGAGAGGGTGAGATAAGTGAAATTACCGATATAAACGGCAAGCCATATATGAGGGTATTAAAGCCTCTAAAAACAGAGGAAAGCTGCTTAAAATGTCATGCCTTTCAGGGATACAAGGTGGGTGATATCAGGGGAGGGATGAGTATATCTGTCCCCATGAAGCCCTATTATAAAAGCGAAGCAAGGACGCAGATGACCATAGCAATAAGCCACATATTTTTATGGGTTGTTGGAATCGGCAGTATCGTTATCCTCTCCAGAAACATCCAGAGACAGCAGCAGGCAATTGCCGAAAGCGAATGGAAGTTCAAGACCCTCTCGGAATCTGCCGGCGATTGGGAATACTGGGTTAATGAGAGTAGAGAGATAGTTTTTATGTCACCCTCATGCGAGAGGATTACAGGCTATACACAGAAAGATTTTACGGAGAATCGTGACCTCGTATATGACATCATCCACCCTGAGGAGAGGGCAATATTTGAAAAACATCTAAGTAATTTTAATATGCCCCAGCATGAAGATATAGAATTCCGTATCATCACAAAGGACGGACATGAAAAATGGCTGTCCCATGTATGCGGTCCAATTTACACAGAGGATAAATTTTTTGGCAGACGCGTGAGCAACAGGGATATTACGGATAAAAAGAGGCTTCAGGAGCAATTGAGTCAGTCACAGAAAATGGAGTCCCTCGGTCTCCTCGCAGGCGGGATTGCACATGACTTCAACAATCTCCTGACTGCTATCATAGGATATGCCTCTCTGCTTCAGGAGGAGCTTAGGGACAGCAATGAGACTGTCAGAAAGGACATACAGCAGGTGCTTACCGCATCGGAAAAGGCGCAGAAGCTGACATCGGGTCTCCTCGCATTCAGCCGCAAACAGATTATGAGACAGAGCACGGTAAGCCTTCATAAAATCATAGAAGGCATTTCGGAGATGTTGAGGCGGGTCATCGGCGAAGACATCGAGCTTAAAATTAATTGTACTGAAACAGAATTTCCGATTTTTGCCGATGCCCATCAGATAGAGCAGGTTATTTTGAATCTTGCAACTAATGCAAAGGATGCCATGCCATCAGGCGGAAGATTAACAATCGAGACAACCACCCTGATACTCGATTCTGTATTTACTGCTAAATACAATGCAAAGCCCGGAAGGTATATGATGCTCTCGATGAGCGATACAGGCAGCGGCATAGATAAAAAACACCTCCCACATATTTTTGAGCCGTTCTTTACGACAAAGGAAAAGGGTAAGGGGACAGGTCTTGGTCTCTCCCTGGTCTACGGGGTCATAAAACAGCATGAGGGTTTTATAAATGCTTACAGTGAAAATGGTGTTGGAACGACATTCAAGATATATCTCCCTGTCTCATCGGGAGAGTATAAGGATACAGGTATTGCCGAGGCATTATCTTATAAGCCGCGGGATGACTTGAGGGGGAGAGGGACGATACTCGTTGCAGAAGACGAGGAGACAGTAAGGGGATTTTTGAAAGATACCCTCGAGAGCTATGGGTATAATGTAATTGCTGCTGCGGACGGCGAGGATGCGATTTTAAAATTTTACGAAAACAAGGAGCGTATCGCTATGGTTATTATGGATGTGATTATGCCTAAGAAAAACGGGAAAGAGGTTTATGATATTATCAGGAAGATAAATCCAGATATGAAAGCCCTCTTTATAAGCGGATATACTCAGGATATAATCACATCGAAGGGGATTTCAGAAGAAGGGCTGGAATTTATCGAGAAGCCTTTAAGAATACAGACTCTTATGGAGAAGATAAAAAATATGATAAAATAATTTATTAAAAACGAGTTTACCGCAAACCTTTTTTTCGCTTCCGTTATTTTTCCTTTTGCTCTCTTTAGATTATAGAGGAACAAAAGAAAAAATAAAAAGTCGCTCAAAAAAAGGTTTGCGGTATGAACTATTATATGGAGGAACTAAAAATGGCAGTTGTAAAGGAGACAAAGGAATCGGCTCGGCAGGCTCAGGATGCAAAGGATGTAAAGGGCGAGAGGAGAAAGGCGCTGGAACTGGCTCTCTCCCAGATTGAAAAACAGTATGGAAAGGGATCTATAATGCGGATGGGGGATAGAGAGGTAGCGGACGATATACCTGTTATACCTACAGGCTCCATATCCCTCGATGCAGCCCTCGGTGTCGGAGGGATTCCAAGGGGAAGGGTTGTAGAGATTTTCGGACCGGAATCGTCAGGCAAGACCACCCTTGCACTCCATGTAATTGCACAATCGCAGAGACAAAATGGCGTGGCTGCCTTTGTGGATGCGGAGCATGCCATGGATTCTGTGTATGCAGGAAAACTTGGAGTAAATATTGATGAGCTTCTAATCTCCCAGCCGGACACGGGAGAGCAGGCTCTTGAAATAGTCGAGCATTTAGTCAGGAGCAATGCAGTTGATGTGATAGTCATTGATTCGGTTGCAGCCCTTACCCCGAAGGCAGAGATTGACGGCGAGATGGGGGATGCACAGATGGGTCTTCAGGCAAGGCTCATGTCGCAGGCTCTCCGCAAATTAACGGCAGCCATAAGCAAGTCCAAGACGAGCGTTATATTCATTAACCAGATACGGCAGAAGATAGGGATTATGTTCGGAAACCCCGAGACTACAACAGGCGGCAATGCCCTGAAATTCTACGCATCTTTGCGGCTCGATATAAGAAAAAAGGACTCCATAAAAGAAGGGGCTGATGTGATTGGAACAAGGACAAAGGTGAGGGTCGTAAAAAACAAAGTTGCCCCTCCATTCAAAGAAGCGGAATTTGACATCATATACGGCGAGGGAATATCCAGGGAAGGGGATTTGTTAGACATGGGAGAGAGGCATAAATTGATAGAAAAGAGCGGTGCATGGTATTCCTATAACGGAGAGAGGATAGGGCAGGGGAGGGAGAATGCGAGAAAGTTTCTGAAAGAGAATTCAGGTGCAGCCGCAGAGATAGAGAAAAAATTGAGGGAGATGATGGGGATTGGGGAAAAAAAGCCTGCTGTGCCAGCAGAGTAATACCTGTCCCCGAATGTCGTAATCGGGGAAAGGAGGTGAATAAAAAATGTATGCAACACTGCCGATAGAAGTCTACGAAGCCTTTGAAAAAATTATTGGCAAAGAGGATGCGAGGAAAGTAATAAAATCCATAGAGACAACGATTAATGATGTAACCGAGATAAAATGGAAGACTACGAAAGCTGAGCTTCTCGAAGATATGGAAAAGAAGTTTGCAACAAAGGACGATTTAAAGGACGATTTGTCGCTTCTGAAAACAGAGCTTGAGGGTAAGATAGAAAGCCTAAACCAGAAGTTTAACTTCATGATCATACTTATGATAATAGCCCTGACCCTCATGAACCCGGTAGCAGCAGAAATAATAAGAGGATTGATAAAATAACCCCGCACATAAGTTTTATGTGCGGGGTATTTTCGCATGGATAAAAATGAGTTTGAAAAAGCGAAGGCGGCTGCCTATCGTTTCCTCTCCTACAGACCGAGGAGCAGAAAGGAGACCGAGAAAAAATTAAGAGAAAAGAAATTTTCCCAGGAGATAATCAAAAAGACCATTGATTTTCTTGAAGATAATAAATATATAAATGACAGGGAATTTACCCTTAACTGGATTAGATACAGGATGGAGAATCGTCCTCTTGGACGGGCATCTTTGGAATATGAATTAAGAAAAAAAGGAATTTCTTCCGATTTGATAGAAGAATCTCTCGGTGAAATATATGGAGATGGATTTGATGAATACGAGATAGCCGTTAAGATGGCAGAGAAAAAAATGGTTTCTTTGAAAGACAAGAGGAAGCTTTCCGGCTATCTACAGAGAAAAGGATTCTCTTACGATACTATTGAGAGGGTAATAGAAAATATTTTAGATTTACGACCCCTGATAGAATCAGTCAGGGGTTGTAAATTGTAAATTGTAAATTGTAAATTGTAAATGGATATTCTTCTTCCCATCTTCATATTTCTCTTTGGAACGGCAATAGGCAGTTTCTCCAATGTCTGTATCTATCGTCTTCCAAGGAAAGTTTCTATTGTAACCCCCTCATCGCGATGTCCTGCCTGCGGTAAAAGCATAAGCCCGCTCGATAACATTCCGATAATAAGCTTCATCATGCTCAGGGGTAAATGCCGTTTTTGCCGGTCGCCCATATCATGGCAGTATCCCATTGTAGAAATAATAACAGGATTAACCTATTTGCTCCTATACCTTAAATTTCATATATCCTTTCCCGTTCTAATACATAACGGGACAAGCCTTTTTCCTGTCTATGCCATACTTTGCACCTCGTTAATAATAATCGCATTTATTGACCTTGAGCATAAGATAATACCCGATGTTATTACCATCCCCGGAATACTTATCGGATTAACTGTAAGTTTTACAATGCCCCATATAACAGCGCTGAATTCCATAAAAGGACTTCTCATAGGCGGAGGATTATTTTATGTGGCTGCAGTATTAAGCCGTGGAGGCATGGGGGGCGGTGATATAAAACTTATAGCTATGATAGGCTCATTCCTCGGATGGAAGACGACACTCCTTACCATATTCTTAGGCTCGTTTATAGGCTCTATTGTCGGCATTACCCTAATGGTTTTGAAAAAAAAAGGACGGAAGGATATGATTCCTTTTGGACCCTTTCTCTCCCTCGGCGCTATTATTTCCATATTCTTTGGAAGGGATTTAATATACCTTTGGCTTACGCTGACATTTGGCTAAAGAGTGTGCGGTAAAAAATGACATTTTTCTCACTTCCGTTATTTTTTCTTTTGTCCTTTTTTAGATTTTAAAGGAACAAAAGAAAAACTAAAAAGTCGTTCAAAAAAGTCATTTTTTACCAGGAACTAAATAGAAATTTATGAAAAGTTTTCGCAAAGAGCTATGGTTTAATGCCCCAACTCGCAGGGCGTTTATAAATATCACTCATCAGGTCGAAGAATGCCTTAGAGACAGCGGCATTAAAGAGGGGTTTGTGCTTGTAAACGCCATGCACATAACCGCATCCGTCTTTATAAATGATAACGAATCGGGACTTCACCATGATTTTGATGTCTGGCTTGAAAGGCTCGCACCCCATGAGCCTGTATCACAGTATCATCATAATAACGGCGAAGACAACGCAGATGCCCATCTCAAGCGTCAGGTGATGGGAAGAGAGGTTGTAGTTGCCGTTACGAATGGAAGGCTGGACTTCGGTCCATGGGAGCAGATTTTTTATGGAGAATTTGACGGCAGGAGGAAGAAAAGGGTGTTGGTGAAGATTATAGGAGAATAAACAAAAACCTGATTTTTAACGCAAAGACGCAAAGAAGAGAAGAAAGTCGCAAAGAAAAAATGCAAATAGACTTTGCGTCTTTGTTTTAATCTTGGCGTCTTTGCGTTTATAATTTATATGAACAAGAAAATAAAAATCATCGGTGTTCCGCTTGACCTCGGTTTTGGCAGGAGAGGTGTTGATATGGGACCGAGCGCCATAAGGATTGCAGGTGTTGCAGAAAATTTAAGAAAGCTTGGGTTTTCTGTAGACGACCTCGGCGATATACCGTCGCCAATTCCCGAGCTGTGCAATTTAGAAGATAAAAATGCCAGATATTTACCCCAGATTAGAGAGGTCTGTATAAAATTGAGCGATATGGTCTGCGATGTATTAAAGGACGGGGCTGTTCCCCTTACAATAGGAGGCGACCACAGTTTGGCGATAGGGAGTATTGCAGGTGTGAGTAAGTTTTTAAGAGAGAGGGGCAAGAGGATGGGTTTGATATGGCTCGATGCCCACGGCGATATGAATACGGCTGAATCTACGAACAGCGGCAATATCCACGGTATGCCTTTGGCTGTATCGCTTGGGCTGGGTGCAAAGGCATTGACCGGAATAGGAGGATTTTCTCCAAAGGTTGAGAGCAATAATGCAGTTCTTATAGGCGTGAGAAATCTCGATGAGAGGGAAAAGGGGCTTGTTGCAGATTCGGGGATTAAGGTTTATACAATGAAGGAGATTGATGAAAAGGGAGTATCCTGTGTCATCGAGGAGGCTGTCGGTTCGATTGCACAAAATACCGATTACATCCATCTCTCTTTTGATATGGATGTGTGCGACCCGTCAATAGCCGGCGGGGTGGGGACGGCTGTAAAGGGGGGCTTAAGCTACAGGGAGGCTCATCTTTCAATGGAAAAGATTGCGGATTCCGGCATGCTCTGCTCGATGGATATGGTCGAGATAAACCCCATCCTCGATTATAAAAATGCTACTGCCGAGCTTGGCGTAGAGCTTATCCTGTCAGCCTTTGGGAAGAGGATATTCTAAAGAACAAAAGAAAAAGATTAAGGAGAATGGAGAAATAGGGGAAATGGAGAAAAAAGAAAATATTGGACAGTAGAGTAGAGACAGATTCCCTGAATTTTCGTTCATTTCATCTGTCCCCCTCGT